>NZ_JAXIVS010000004.1:600000-816687 GCF_034259325.1 Hyalangium ruber
GGTCAGCTCATTGCTGATGGCCTGCAGATCGGTTCCACCCGGAGTGAGCGTCCCGCCGCCGTTGCTCACCGCCACGTTCATGCCCGCCTTGTTGGCGGGACCACCCTTGATGACGAGCGTGTAGTTGCCCGTGGCGCCCGCGACGAGGCTGTCAGGGCCGAGCAACGTCACCTCGGTGGGGATGGTGGAAGGGTTGCTGCTATGGCAGCCGGCCGACATGCACGTCTTGTTCGCCGTCTTGCCGGAGTAGTCAGTGATGCCCGCATTGTAGGCGTGAGCCGAAGGAGCGAGGAAGCACGCCGCCACCACGCCGACAATGCCAAGAGAGAAGAGCCGCGACTTCATTCAGCCTCCAACATGAACGGGGGAGTAAAAGCCCTTTGTTTCATATCGTGCTGACACACGAATCGTACACACTCTTGACCCACTGCATCATTCCACTCCGGCTCGAAGCAGCAGCGCGCACGCCTCGTCTCGAAGCTGGTGAAGGGTGTGGAGCGTGGAGCCACCCGCCCGCTCCAGCCCAGCCACGAGCGCGAGCAGCCCATGAGCCGTCGTCCACGCGAGGTTGGCCAGGCGTCGCGGCTCGAAGCCCGGCGCCAGCCGGCCCGCGCGCGCATCCTCCTTGAGCCGCGCCTCGAGCGCGTCATTCACCCGCTGGCTCAGCGGGTACACACGCTCGCGCAAAAGCTCCACGGGCAGACCGATGAGCTGCGGCCAGAGGTACGCCACCCGGAAGGCATCCAGGTCCTCCGCGTAGAAATCCACCTTGGCGCGCGCCAGCGCGGCCAGCGCCTCCACGCCGCTCGCCGCGCCCGCCACCGCCGCCTCCAGCACCCGCACCTCCGCCTCGAGCTGCTCCACGGCGAGCGCCCCCACCAGCTCCTCCTTCGAGCGGAAGTAGTAGAAGACGGCCGGCTTGCTCACATCCGCCGCGGCGGCCACCGCCTCCATCGTCAGCCCTGCCACGCCCTCCTTCACGAGCACGGCACGCGCGGCGACGAGCAGCTCCGCCCGGCGGCCCTGCTGACGCCGCTCCTTGCGCGCCTGCCGCTCCGCCGAGGGCTCCCGGCCACGGCCCTCACGCCTGGAGCCACGCGAAGCCATCCCGCAGCGCCTCCCGCCCGCCGCGCTCGAGCACCTCGCCGTGACACACCACCACCCGCTCGAAGTCCCAGCCCAGCACCCCCTCCAGCGAGGTGCGCAGCGCGGCCTTGTCCTTCACCAGGGACTTGAGCAGCACCGTCGGCGCCAGCTTTCCGTAGGTGCGGTTCAGCTTCAGGTACGTGCGCGTGAGCCACGAGGAGGACTCGCGGATGTGGAACGCCAGATCCGTCACCAGCAGCGTGCGGCTGGGGCGGTGCAGGAAGAGGAACTCGTCCAGGCGGGGCATGCCCTGCATCCGCTGTTGGGTAAACACCGCCGCGTAGCCCGGATCCGGCGTCTCCGTGAGCTCCCCATCGATGCGCAGATCCGGCCGCTTGGCGCGCAGGCCCGCCGGTGCCACCACGCGCGCCGCCGGGTAGGCCGCCGCCCAATCTCCCAGGTGGACGTGGTGCATCACGTTGGGCGCCACGAGGAAGCGCACCGGCCCCAGCGCATCCACCGCCGCGCGCGTCTCCGCGTCCATGCGCACCGGCGAGTGGATCCACAGGCCCCCGTCCGGCAGCCGGATCACCGTCATCCGCCCGCCCAGCTCCATGCCTCCGGTACGGAACGGCACCTCTCTCACAAACACACCTTCGCTCAACGGACGCAACATGGCGGCTCCTCGTTCTCTGACCTCGCATCGAAAAACTAACCGGAGGTCAGAAAAATTGCCAATCCGTCCGCCGTACACACAGGTGCCCCACATGTGCGGCGCTGAGGGAGCGGGCCTCGCAAAGTTTGCGGAGTGCAAAGTTTGCGACGCGCAAACCCCTGCAAGAGGCGGTGCGGGCGGCGCGTGATCCCCGTGCTTCCGCAGGCTTACCGGGCACCGGGTTCAGGGCTGGACTTTGCAACGTCCGGGGCTCTGCCGGAGGATCCGCTTGCTCGCTCGCACCCGACTTCGCCGAGGCTTCACGCTGCTCGAGTTGATGACCGCCGTGGCCATCATCGCCATCCTGGCTGGTCTCTCCTTCACCGCCATGTCCTACGGCACGGGGCGCGCGCGGGTGAACAACGCCATGTTCGACGTGGCGGCCATCTTCTCCGCCGCCCAGCTTCGGGCCATGAGCAACGGGGTGCCCCACCTCGTCGTCCTATCCCAGGACCCCACGCCGCCCGACCCGAGTGAGCCTCGCCACGTGCGCATCACCCTGCTCGAGCGCCCCGACACGGCGACGCCCACCATCGACGATGCGGGCTGGAACACCCTGGACCTGATCAACGGCCCGGATGTGGCCCTGAGCTTCGAGCGCACCCTGCCCGACGGCACCGTGGGGCTGGCGCCCGCTCCGGTGCGCGATCGGCTGGTGCTGACGGCGGGCTCGGGCCCGGACTCCGGCGGCTTCTCCTTCCTGGACCTTGACTCGCCGCGCATCCGCCGCCCGCTGCCTCGCCCCTTCAACACCATCCCGCTGAGCACGCCCGACTACAACCCGAGCGACACGAGCCAGCCCACCCGCGAGCTGCTGGGCGGCTGCTCCTTCTGTGTCGCCAACGGCTCCCGGACCTACGGCATCATCCGCTTCAACGCCGATGGCACCGTCGAGGTGCTCACGGGACAGCCCAACAGCACCGGCGGCACCATCGCCTTCATGCCCAACACCACCGACGAGGCCGGCTTCATTCCCCGGCTGCTGACCATCGCCGCCCCCGCGGGCGCCATTCGCACCTTCTAGGAGACCCGCCCATGAGCCCTTCGCGTCCCTCCGCTCGCGGCTTCAGCATCATCGAGGCCCTGGCCGCCATGGCTGTCTTCGTCATCGGCATCGTCGGCGTCATGCAGATGAACGTGCTGGCCAGCCAGCAGAACAACCTGGCCCGCAGCCAGACCATCGCCAGCAAGATCGCCCGCGATGTCGCTGACTCCTTCGAGCGGCTGCCCTTCAACCACCCCGTCTTCCTCCGCAACACGGGCGTGCCCGCCAACAACCCGGATCAGTTCAGCGACTTCAACAACCCCGACGGGCTCTACACGCTGCAAGAGGCCATCGACCTGGACACGGTGCGCCCCTTCCTGGGTGCCGCCGACGCCATCATCAAGTCCGAGGGCGGCGGCGACTTCTACCAGGTCGCCTGGCGCTCCCAGCTCGTCCCCAACACCTCGCAGCCGACCGTGTTCGACTCGCGCCGCATCGCCATCATGGTGCGCTTCCCCACCCCTGGCGGCTTCCGTCAGGTGACCGTCTGGTCCGTGAAGTATGATCCGGCCTCCGTCACCCTCGACCCCGACGCCGTCCTGGAGATCTGATCCATGCGTCCCCCTCTCCGCTCTCGCGGCTTCACCTTGGTCGAGCTGCTCATCGGCGGCGCCGTGGGCGCCGTGGTGCTGCTGGGCATCAGCCTGACCTTCATCTCCCAGGCCCGGCAATACCAGGCGCACGCCAGCCGCCGCGCCATCCAGGCCAACGCGCGCCAGGCCCTGGCCTTCATGGGCCGCGCCGTTCGCACCGCCGGCTATGGCGTCAACCCGGACCGGGCCGTGCTCGCCTACGACTCCTATGACGTGGAGAGCGACTCCGCCGTGCCGGGCTACCCGGACGCGGTCGTCATTCACTGGCGCGACACGCTCTTCCGCCGCAACGTGGCCTCCGCCAACTCCAACCAGATCATCGTGCAGCAGCTGCCAGTGGACCCCGCGGATCCGGGCGCCGAACGAGGCCTGCGCGAGCCGCTGCGCAGGGGGCAGATCCTCCTGGTGCTCTGCCCGCTGGCGCGCCAGCACGCCTTCGTCACCGTGCGCGACTTCGTGCCCGTGGGTGAAACCACCATCCCCCTGGACCAGACCATGCCGGCCTCCGCGGTCAACACGCCCATCGGCGCTCCCGGTCGGCTGTTCCACGAGCAGGCCTCGCTGGACTCCGAGGCCTGCTTCAGCGCGCCCGGCACCCAGGTGGTGAAGGTCCGCCGCGCCGCCTTCTACGTGGCCATGTTCGATGCCGACGGCCTCGGGAGCACTCCCGAGCGCACCCCGTATCTGATGATGCACCAGGGGCTGGACATGCCCACCGACACGCAGCCGCAGGGAGACAACGTCATCGACGTCAACGACTCGGTCCCGGTGGCCGAGGGCATCGAGCAGCTCCAGGTGGCCTACATCCTCAACTCCAACAACGACACCGCGCCGCTCGTGCGCGGCGTGACGGACGACCCGATGCTGTCGCCCAACTACTATGGCGAGCAGTGGGAGCGCATCGACCCGTCCCTGCTCACCAACTGGTTCTTCGACCCGTCCGTGCGCTTCACCGATGCGCGGCGCATGGCGGACCACCCGGCCAACATCCGCCAGGTGCGCTTGACGGTGGTGTCGCGCAGCACCGTGGCCGACCCGGACATCCGGGGCGACAACCTGCTGACGGCCACCGAGGGTGCTCCGCTGGCCAATGGCACCATCCCCTGGCGTCAGCTCGAGAACCTGGGCACGCCCGCCATCGAGGACTTCAACCCCTCGGGCCGCCGCTTCTACCGGGTGCTGCTGCGCGAGTCGATCACCCCCAAGAACATGATGATGAACTCTCAGTTCCCCCCGGTTTCCTTCACCGCCAACACCCTGGGCGGAGGTTGAACACCCCATGAAACGCCTCACTCCCCACCCCCGAGGCATGGCGCTGGTGTTGGCCATGGTCGTCGTGGTGCTCATCACCATGTTGGTGGCGGGCGCCATCTCCTTCACCGGCACCGAGCGAGCCGCCTCCCTCATGCAGACGCAGGAGGACCAGATGTCCTCGTGCATCCAGGCGGCGCGCAACCTCTTCATCTCCCGCATGCGCATGATTCCGGCCACCAGCGTGGAGACGGTCACCTTCGATGAGCAGATGAACGGCGCCCGCGTGGCCACCGGCCACTTCGGCCGCGTGACGGTCAACTCCGTCACCGACACGACCAGCTCCGTGCAGGACGCCAACATCAACGTCATGGCCATCGACCAGACGCCCGGTAACCCTCAGCCCGTGAAGTTCTACGCCGTCACCGCCGTGTGCCAGGAAGTCGCCAACGACCCGAGCAGCCCGGAGCGCGAGGTCGAGTTCCTTGTCAAGGTCGGGTTGTAGACTTCGAGTTCCCAAGGAGAACCCCCCCCTATGCACTCCTGGAAATCCTTCCTCCGTCCCCTGAGCGCCGGCGTTCTGGCGCTCGGTGTGGCCAGTGTCGCCTGGGCGCAGAGCAAACTGGGCACCGCCCAGGACTCCGCCGCCTGCTGTCAGCTCACCACCTCCATCATTCAGGACGCGTTGCGCGGCAAGGACGTGGCCGGCGACGAGCGCTTCTTCAGCTCCGAAGGCGCTCCTCCCAACATCCACTTCCTCATCGATACCTCGGGCTCGATGCGTGAGCTGCCCCAGCTCAACAACAGCAACCACATCGAGTTCTTCAACAACACCACCAACGGCTGCTTCAACGCGCGGTTGGATGCCTTCTCCATCAGCCGCGGCTGGACCGCCAGCACCGTGTACCCGGTGCCGGACATGGGCACGGGGCTGGGCTCGGACACGGGCTTCCCCAACCTCTTCCAGGACAGCAAGTTCTACGGCTACATGTACTGGGGCGACAGCAGCAGCCCCACGCCCCAGTGGAACTCGAAGGAACAGGCCTGCCAGTCGCAGGTGCCCAACTGGAACGGCTCGCGCGCGTCGGATTACGGCCGCTGCATCCTGTGCCTGACCACCAAGGGCTTCTACAAGCTGCCCGAGGCCGAGGCCGTCAACAACGGCGACCTGTCCAACCCGGACTTCATCTTCTGGGGCCGCTACCTCAACTTCAACCCGCCCAAGTACGTCACCGCCAAGGCGGTGCTCAAGCAGGTCGTCAAGGATCTGCGCCGGGTGCGCGCTGGCTTCAGCATCTTCACCAACGACTCCACCAGCACGCAGCTGCGCCAGCGGCAGAACCCCTCGTGCGACCTGATCCTCAGCAACGCCAGCGCCTTCGACAGCAACCGCGCCAGCTACATCAACGACATCAACAGCCTGGGCTTCAGCACCGGCACGCCGCTGGCGCGCTCGCTGCTCAACGTGGGCTACTACTTCACCTCGGATGACGG
Source organism: Hyalangium ruber (assembly GCF_034259325.1). NCBI lineage: Bacteria > Pseudomonadati > Myxococcota > Myxococcia > Myxococcales > Archangiaceae > Hyalangium > Hyalangium rubrum. Next base: position 606,185 of record NZ_JAXIVS010000004.1, read on the forward strand.
GGTGTACCGCGACGTGTTCGGCTTCGGCACCGGCTACACCTTCCCGAACACCTTCCGCAACGGCTCGCTCTCCGCGCAGGGCCGCAGCGTGTGCTGGGGCTGCCAGAACTCCTCCATCGTCATCATCACGGACGGTGAGCCCTCCGGCGACACCCTCCACGCCACCGTCGTCAACAAGCTGCGCCAGATCAACAATGGCCCCGTCTACTGCCCGGACGCCGCGTGGTGCGGCACCAACAGCGGCAGCGGCCGGGACCGGGGCAGCAACATCGCCAGCTACACCGACGACAACGGCAACTACTACCTGGATGACGTGGCCAAGATGCTGGCCAACCAGGACCTGCAGCGCAACAGCCCCGCGACGGTGGGCGACTTCAACACCGCCGGCGTCCAGTCGCTGAGCATCTACACGGTGGGCTTCGGCATCAACAGCAACCTGCTCAAGCACACCGCGCAGGTGGGCAACGGCCTGTATTACACCGCCGAGGACTCGGCCAGCCTCAAGCAGGCGCTGCTGGAGATCATCAACAGCGTGCAGACGCGCTCCACCTCCTTCTCCAGCGCCTCGGCCAGCTCCCTGCAGGTGCGTGAGGCGGGCGCGGCCCTCATCCCGCGCTTCGAGCCGGGCCGCAACCGGACCTCCGCGTGGCAGGGCTTCCTCTACCGCTTCAAGCTCGGGCCCGAGCGACTCCTGGACTGCGTGCCCAACGGCACGGGCGACCTCAACAACGATGGCGACTGCAACGACACGCACCTCATCGACTCCACGGGCCAGGCGGTCATCGAGAATGACGAGGGCGAGTTCGTCAAGCTGCTGACGCCCACCGTGGAAGCGGTGCCCTTCTGGGAGGCCGGCAAGAAGTTGCGTGACCCCGCCGCCAACAACACCCAGCGCTGGCTGACGCGCAACATCTACACCATCGTCGACAGCAACGGCGATAACAAGCTGGACAAGCAGGATCCGCCCATCCCCTTCAACGAGGCCAACGCGGACAAGCTGGCCGACTACCTGGGCATCAGCGACAACCCCACCACCTGCAACGACCTGGCGACGACGCTGGGCGTGGGCAGCCTGTCGCGCCTCGACTGCGCCAAGGTCATCATCCGCTGGTACCGGGGCGCCGACGCGCTCAGCCCGGACCCGAGCCTGCGCAACTATGACCGGCCGTTCCTGCTGCAGGACATCTTCCACTCCTCGCCCATCAGCGTGGAGCCGCCCATGCCGCGCATCTTCTGTGACTTCTCCAGCCAGTGTACCTACACCCTGTTCTCGGGCAGCACGCCGGGCAGGGACTCGTATGACACCTACGAGGAGAACCAGGGAGACCGGGACAAGATCGTCCTGGTGGGCTCCAACGGCGGCATGCTGCACGCCTTCCACAACGGCCGAGCCACGGGACCGCGCGATCCGCTGACGAAGATCCGCCCCTACAACGAGGGCACGGGCGATGAGCTGTGGGCCTTCGTCCCTCCGGACATGCTGCCCAAGCTGCGCCCCAACCTGGGCAAGCACGCCTACTTCGTGGACGGCACGCCGATGGTGCGCGAGGTGTGGCTGGACGGCGTGGGCGGCGCGGAAGACGGCGCCAAGCAGGAGGGTGAGTTCCGCACCGTGGCCGTGGTGGGCACGGGCCGGGGCGGTGTGCACCGCTTCGCCCTGGACCTCACGCGCCTGCTGGGCAAGAACATGGACGTCCCGGCCAACATCGTGAAGCCCGACGCCCCGGGCGACTTCCTGTGGATGTGGCCGCAGCCGTGCGACCCGCTGGCGCTGCAGGTGGGCCAGAGCTTCAGCAACTTCTCTCCCCGCCCGCCTCCCATCGGCCCCGTGGCCCTCACCGCCGCCGCGGATGATGCCCTGCGGTCGCTCGTCGGCATGGGTGGGCCCTCCGACGCCCCCTGGGACGTGGAGGGCATCCAGGCGCGCGAGCGCTGGGTGGTGGCGCTCAACGGCGGCTATGACCAGGCCTACAGCCGTGGCCGTGGCATGGCCATCGTGGACCTGACCACCGGCCACACGATGTGGAGCTTCTTCAACGGCGACGGGCAGGACCGCTCGCAGCACCTGCGCTACCCCGTCGGCGCCGGCATCTCGCTGCTGGACATCGGCGAGGGCACCGACCCGACGCGTGACGCGGACCTGCTGCTCGACAGCGCCACCGTGGGTGACTACGGCGGCCAGCTGTGGATGCTGCGCATGTGGAAGCCGGGCACCTGGGACACCAGCACCCAGCGCATCAACAACTGGTTCGCCGCGCGCGCCTTCCGCGTGGAGAAGCCCAGCACCAGCCTCCACGACGAGGCGGTTCGCGGGCCGTTCAGCTACATGACCACCAACACCTTCCAGCCCGACACCGGCTACCTGCGCACCTTCATGGGTACCGGTGACAAGGAGAACCTGCTGGACAAGGGCAGCGCGTGCCGCCTGTCCAACCCGCACGCCTGCGCGGCGCAGGGCTGCCAGGTGAACACCTCGGTGACGGTGGAGCGTGGAGGCTCCAACACGTGGAACTCCAGCGCCAACTTCGAGGACTTCCACTACGCCTCCGGCACCGCGACCCGCGGCGCCACGGGCAGCACCTGCGGCGGCGCTCGGGCCACCCTCACCTGGGACGTCAACCCGGACAACGGCTGCCTCGCCGACAACAACGGCTCCATCCAGTACACCTGCGATGGTAACAGCACGACGTGGAGCTGCCGCGAGACGGCCAACACGTGGACGGTGATCAACTTCACCAAGCCCGACCGGCCCTACCCGCGCCGCTACTACGGCGTGTGGACCTACGGCGTGGACCCCACCCGTACCTTCAATGACAACGCGCAGGCCAACACGTACGACACCCTGCACTTCACCGACAGCCAGCTGATCAACGTGGGCCAGTTCGACGAGGACGGCCAGGTGGAAGAGGGCGCGCAGGCGGAGGCCCCGTCCACGGGCAAGGGCTGGTTCATCGAGTACGAGAACGGCGACGAGGGCACCGGCAACAACGGCACGCTGGTGAGCGGCTGCATGCTGTGGGCCTCGTTCGAGCCCAGCGGCACCTCGGGCGCGGTGTGCTCGACGACGGGCAGCAACAAGTCGCGCATCTACCAGGCCAACTACGCCACGGGTCGCGCCAACTGCGCGGTGAGCTTCTTCTCGCAGAACACCAACAGCTGGTCGCGCTTCCTCGAGTTCAACAGCGTCGCCAGCGCGCCGGAGTTCACCACGCAGCTGACGGTCGGTGGCGGCCAGCTGATTCGTACGGTGGTCGGCCTCGGCCCTGGGCTCGAGGAGTCCGGCGGCGGCGGCGGTGGCGGCGGCGGTGGTGGCGGTGGCGGCAACAACGGCAGCAACGGCGTCATCGATGCCCCCATCACCAAGACCGAAGAGGGCGTGAAGTCGCTGTACCAGATCGTCCTCGACCGCAAGGGCCACGACTGCCGCCACGAGGGTCGGAATTGCGAGTAATCACGACATGGAGGGTGGCAGCGCTCGCCGGGGCGCTGCTGTGTGGGGCCTGCTCGAAAGAGCCGGCCCCCGCCCCGGCCCCGGCAGCGAAGCCGGCCCCCGAAGCGCGGGAGACCGAGCCCGCGCCGGAGCCGGCCGCCGAAGCCGAGCCTGAAGCCCAGGCTCAGGCCGAGGAGGCCGCGCCCGCCGCTCCCGTGGCGGATACGGGGCCTGCTCCGGAGTTCAAGATCGGCCAGCACCGGGATGAGGTGATGCGCTTGTTCGGCAACTGCGCCGAGCGGCGGGTCTTCGTCCCGGGCGGGCCCAACGGCGCGCAGTACGTGGAGGTCTACCAGGCCAAGGAGGACGAGGCCTGCATCAAGCGCCTGGGCGACCGCCACTTCCTCATCCGGGGTGATTTCCTGCACGAGATCAGCCCGGGGCGGATGGTGCCGCCCTCGTTCGAGCCGCCGCCGGAAGGCACCTGAAGTCCACGGAACCCGACGTCCACGAGTGCCTCCAGGCCTCGTGGACGTTGATTTCCGGGAGCCCCCATCGTAGGCAACCCTCCTCTTTCTCTACTTATTACGAGGGTTGCCGCACATGGCCGAGAAGCTCCTGCCCCGCGAGAAGGGCTTTTCCGAGTGGTATGTCGACCTCGTCCTGAAGGCGAAGCTCGCCGACTATTCGGACGTGAAGGGCTGCATGGTCATCCGGCCCAACGGCTACGCGCTGTGGGAGAACATGCAGCGCGTGCTGGACAAGATGTTCAAGGATCTAGGCCACAAGAACGCCTATTTCCCGATGCTCATCCCCGAGAGCTACCTGAAGAAGGAAGCCGAGCACGTCGAGGGCTTCAACCCTCAGCTCGCGGTGGTGACGCACGCCGGTGGCGCCAAGCTGGAGGAGCCCCTCGTCATCCGGCCCACCAGCGAGACCATCATCAACCGCAGCTTCGCCAAGTGGATCCAGAGCTATCGGGACCTGCCGATGCTCATCAACCAGTGGGCGAACGTGATGCGCTGGGAGATGCGCACGCGGCTGTTCCTGCGCACCACCGAGTTCCTCTGGCAGGAGGGGCACACCTGCCACGAGACGGAGGAGGACGCGGAGAAGGAGACGCTGCAGATGCTGGAGGTGTACCGGAAGTTCGCCGAGGACTACATGGCGATGCCGGTGCTCACGGGGCGCAAGAGCGAGACGGAGAAGTTCGCCGGCGCGCTGCGCACCTACTCCATCGAAGCGATGATGCAGGACAAGAAGGCGCTGCAGGCGGGCACCAGCCACAACCTGGGGCAGAACTTCGCCAAGGCCTTCGAGACGCAGTTCCAGGGCCGCGACGGCAAGCAGCACCACGTGTGGCAGACGTCCTGGGGCGTGTCCACGCGCCTCATCGGCGGCCTCATCATGACGCACTCGGATGACGCGGGGCTGGTGGTGCCGCCCCGGCTGGCGGCCACGCACGTGGTCATCATCCCCATCTTCGGTAAGGCGTCGGACGCGGAGAAGGCGCAGGTGCTGGAGAAGTCGAACGCGGTGGCCGCGGACCTGCGCAAGGCGGGCCTGAGCGTGGTGCTGGACGACGACGACACGAAGACCCCGGGCTTCAAGTACAACGAGCACGAGCTCATCGGCACGTGCCTGCGCCTGGAGCTGGGACCGAAGGACCTGGCCAAGGACTCGTGCGTGATGGTGCGCCGCGACGTGCGCCAGAAGGAGTTCGTCCCGCTGGCGCAGGCGGTGGAGAAGGCCAAGGCGATGCTGGACGCGATGCAGTCGGAGATGTTCGCCAAGGCCAAGGCGTTCCGCGACTCGCACACCTTCGAGGTGAACTCCTACGAGGAGATGCAGAAGCGCGCCGAGGAAGGCTTCATGCTGGCGCACTGGTGCGAGAAGCCGGCGTGCGAGACGAAGGCGAAGAACGACATGGCGGCCACCACGCGCTGCCGGCCGTTCGACCTGAAGCAGGAGCCGGGCAAGTGCGTGGTGTGCGGCGACGCCTCCCGCGGCCGGATCGTCTTCTCGAAGGCCTACTGAGCCGCCTTCTCGCGGCGCGGGATGAAGGTGGCGACGGGCTCCGGCTTGCCCGCCACCGGCAGCGGGGTGGCGGCGGTGAACTCGAGCTCACCGCCACACCGCTCCCGCGTCGCTCCCGACACGAGCATGGAGACGCCCACCTTCTTGGTGAGCCCCTCGATGCGGCTGGCCAGGTTCACCGCGTCTCCCACCACCGTGTACTCGCGTCGCTGGCTGGGCCCGATGGCGCCCACCACCACGCGGCCGGTGTGGATGCCAATGCCAATATTGAGCGGCACTTCGCCTCGAGCCTGGCGCTCGGCGTTGAGCACCTCCAGCGCCTCGAGCATCTGCAGCCCGCACTCCACCGCCGCCCGTGGGTGACCTGACAGCTCCAGCGGTGCTCCGAAGTACGCCAGAATCCCGTCGCCGATGAACTTGTCGAGCGTGCCTCCGTTGCGGAACACCACCTCCACCATCCTCGACAGGTACTCGTTCAGCAGCGCCACCACCTGCGGGCTCTCCATCTGGTCCGCCATCGTGGTGAACCCTCGGATGTCCGAGAAAAGCAGCGTCACCTCGCGGTGCTGGCCCTCGTCGGCTCCGGAGCCCAGCTCGGCGATGCGGCGCGCCACCTGGGGTGAGAAGTAACGGCCCAGGCGCGTACGCTGGACCTGCTCGCGCGTCACGTCATGCACCATGCCGAGCACCTGCCGGCTGACGAACGTGGCGGCGAACGCCGCCATCGCCAGCACCAGCACCAGCGCGTACAAGTAGACGTCGATGGGAATCCCGACAGCGGTGCAGAGCCACGCCTCGCAGGCGATGGCCAGCACGGTGGCCACCCCCACGCCGACGCTCGACAGCTCCAGCATCGCCACCACCATCACCAGGGTGACGTAGATGGCCGTGGTCATCACCGCGGAGGCCACGGGGTTCGAGGCGCCGCCAACCGCCGTGAGCTGGATGAGGCAGATGGCGGGCATGTCGATGGCCACCACTCCGAGCGAGGGCCTCTTGCCCAGCCAGGCAAAGCGCCGAGCCCCGGCCCACAGCGCGAACGCCAGGAGCAGGTATGCCCCCAGCATCCCGCGCGGCGTCGCCCAATCGAAGAGCGAAGCGAACAGGAGCCAGCCCAGCGCGCCGCTCACACGGAAGCGGTTGATCCACTCCGTCACCTGCGCGCGGCGCTCGTCCAAGCGCTGCCGCAGGAGCTCCTCGAGGCCAGGATCGGATGGGGCAAGCAGCACGGTGCCCCTCACGCTAATCCAGGGGTTCTCCCCTCACCAGGAAGGCGCCCGAGACTCGCCGGGCGCTGAGGGACGAAGGTAGCCACGGGCTCGGGCTTGCCGGCCACCGGCAGCGGCGTGGCGGCGGTGAACTCGAAGTCCGCGCCACAGCGGGCCTGCGTCACCTCCGACACGAGCATGGAGACGCCCACCTTCTTGGTGAGCCCCTCGATGCGGCTGGCCAGGTTCACCGCGTCCCCGATGACCGTGTACTCGCGCCGCTGGTCCGGCCCCACGTCCCCCACCACCACGCGGCCGGTGTGGATGCCGATGCCAATCTTGAGTGGCTCCTCGCCGCGTGAGCGCCGCTCGGCGTTGAGTGCCTCCAGCGCCTCGAGCATCTGTAGCCCGCACTCCACCGCCGCCTGCGGGTGGCCCGACAGCTCCAGCGGCGCTCCGAAGTACGCCAGAATCCCGTCGCCGATGAACTTGTCGAGCGTGCCCCCGTTGCGGAACACCACCTCCACCATCCTCGACAGGTACTCGTTGAGCAGCGCCACCACCTGCGGACTCTCCATCTGGTCCGCCATCGTGGTGAACCCGCGGATGTCCGAGAACAGCAGCGTCACCTCGCGGTACTGGCCGCTGTCGCCTCCCGGGCCGAGCTCGGCGATGCGGCGCGCCACCTGGGGCGAGAAGTAGCGGCCCAGCCGGGCGCGACGCGTCTGCTCACGCGTCACGTCATGCACCAGCCCGAGCACCTGCCGGCTGACGAACGCGGCGGCGAACGCCGCCATCGCCAACACCAGCACCAGGGACTGCGGGTAGGCATCCCTGGGAATCCCCGCCTGCTCACACAGCACCGCCTCGCAGGCGATGGCGACGCCGGTGGCCACCACCACGCCCCGCCACGACATGCCCAGCATCGCCACCACCATCACCAGGGTGACGTAGATGCCAATGGGCATCATCGCCACCGCCTCGCGGTTGGGCGTGTACTCCAGCGCCGCGTATTGGATGAGGCAGATGGCGGGCATATCGATGCCCACCACCCCGAGCGAAGGCTGCTTGCCGAGCGTGGTGATGCGCCGGGCTCCGGCCCACAGCGCGACCGCCAGCGCCAGGTAGATGCCCAGCATCCACAGGGGCGTCTTCCAATCGAACAGGTAGGCAAAAGCGAGCCAGCCGAGCGCCCCCCCTGCGCGGAAGCGGTTGATCCACTCGCTCATCCGCGCGCGGCGCTCGTCCAAGCGCTGGCGCAGGAGCTCATCGAGTCCCGGCTCGGAAGAAACCGTGTGCAAGATACCTCCAGGGTAGACCAGCGGCCCTGCTTCCGCCAGGAAGGCTCTCGCCGCTCCTGCCCCGCCGATGGACTATCGTGGAAGGCAGGTATGGCAAGCATCGGTCACGTGGCGGTGGGCATGTTGTTGGGGCGGTACGAGCGAGGCACCTCCTCGACGGGGAGGCTGCTCGCCAGCATGGCCTTCTTCTCCGCGCTGTCCCTGTCTCCGGACGCGGACGTCATCGCCTTCGTGTTCCGCATTCCCTATGAGGCGCCCTGGGGCCACCGCGGCGCCACGCACTCTTTCGTCTTCGCCGCGCTGGTGGCGCTGGCCATCGGCCTGCTGGCGCGCGCCGTCCGCTTCCCTGCCCTGCGCACGGGCGGGCTCGCCTTCATCGCCCTGGCCAGCCATGGCCTGCTGGACTCGCTCACGGATGGAGGGCTGGGCGCGGCGCTGCTGTGGCCCTTCTCGAACGAGCGCTTCTTCGCGCCGGTGCAGCCGCTGCCGGTGGCTCCCATCGGCGCCGGCATGTTGTCCCCTCGCGGGCTGTACGTGGTGGTGGTGGAGTTCGTCGTCTTCCTCCCCTTCTGGGTCTACGCGCTCTGGCCACGTCGGCGCGCCCTCCCGGAGTCCTGAGCCATGCGCCTGTTCACCGCCGTCACGTTGGGGAGCGCCATGGAGGCCCGTGCCACCGCGGCCATCGAGCGCCTGCGGCCCGTGTCGCCCAAGGCGCGCTGGGTGAAGCCCGAGGGCGTCCACCTCACGCTGGTCTTCCTGGGGGAGGTGGATGCGGCGCAGCTCCCCGCCCTGGGCGAGGCGCTCACGCCCGTGTCCCACCACCACGCGCCCTTCACGCTCACCATCGAGGGCGGCGGGTGCTTCGGCGTGCCGCGTCACCCGCACGTGCTGTGGGCCGGCGTGGGTGGGGACATCGCCGCGCTGGGAGCGCTCCAGGCGGAGGTGGCCACCGTGCTGGAGCCGCTGGGCTTTGCGAAGGAGAAGCGCATGTACACGGCGCACCTGACGCTGGCGCGCTCCAAGGAGCCTCGGGGCGACGCGACGTTCCTTGAGTGCCAGCAGGTGCTCGCGGGGGAGCACTGGGGTCAGGCGCGCGTGGAGCACCTCGTCCTCTTCGAGAGCCGGGGTGGGCGCTACGAGCCGCGGTTGGAGCTGCCGCTGGCCGGCGCTCCGTGAGCCAACCCCAAGGCCCCCAACATCAGGAGCCGACGCCATGACGACGCTCGACAGTCGCCTGGAACCCTTCGTACAGCGTCACCCCTACCCGCTCGTCTTCATGACGGTGAGCGGCTCTCACATCTACGGCTTTCCCTCGCCGGACTCGGACTGGGACCTGCGCGGCGTCCACGTGCTGCCCGCGCGCGAGGTGGTGGGGCTCGACACGGGCCCGGACACCGTGGAGCAGGCCACGCTCCACGAGGGCCTGGAGATGGACCTCGTCACCCACGACGTGTCCAAGTTCTTCGCCCTGCTCCTGCGCCGCAACGGCTACGTGCTGGAGCAGCTCTTCTCGCCGCTGGTGCTGCGCACCTCGCCGGAGCACCAGGAGCTCAAGGCCCTGGGGGGCGCCTGCATCACCCGCCACCACGCGCACCACTACCTGGGGTTCTCCGAGACACAGTGGCGGCTCTTCGAGAAGGAGAACCCCCGGCGCGTCAAACCGCTGCTCTACGTGTACCGGGTGCTACTCACCGGCATCCACCTGATGCGCACGGGGCGCGTGGAGCCCAACCTCGTCACGCTCAACGAGGAGTTCCGCCTGCCGTACATTCCCGAGCTCGTCGAGCGCAAGCTGTCGGGGCCCGAGAAGGGCACGCTGCCGGAAGGCGACTTCGCTTTCCACGAGCGGGAGTTCCAGCGCCTGCGGGGCGAGCTGGAGCGGGCCCGGGACGCGTGTACGCTGCCAGAGGCGCCGAGCGGGCGCGCCGGGCTCCATGACCTGCTCGTACGCCTGCGGCTGGCCTCGGCGCGGTGAGGCTCAGGGCCGTGCGTCACCTGGGCGCACGGCCACCACGAAGCGGCGGGTGAAGCGAAACGGCGTTCCTCGGGCCGAAGCGGGGTAGTCCGCGCGCAGCAGCGGCCGGAGCAGCTCCAGGAAGGCCTTGCCCTCCTCGGGCCCGAGCGCCGCGAGCACCGGCCGCAGCGTGGTGCCCAGCAGCCACTGGAGCACGGCGTCCTCGCCCGGCAGCACATGGAGGTACGTCGTGTCCCATGCGTCCACGGCGAGGCCCAGGCCCGCCAGGTGGGCCTCGTAGAAGTCGAGCGGCTCGGCATGGCCTCGGCGCACGGAAGCCAGCGCCGGGGCGAAGCGCGGGTGGGCGCGCAGCTCGTCGATGCGCCGATGCGAAGGTGCCTCGAAGTTGGCGGGCACCTGGAAGGCGAGCACGCCTCCCGGGGCGAGCAGGGACACCAGCCGGGACAGCAGCGCCGCATGGTCCGGCAGCCAGTGGAGCGCCGCGTTGGAGACGAGCACGTCCAGCGGTGCCTCCGGCTTCCACCCCGCCAGGTCCGCCAGCTCGAAGGACACCCGGTCCGGCGCGGCGCGGCGGGTGGCCTCCGCCACCATCGCCTCGGAGGAGTCCACCCCCACCACCCGGGCCTGGGGCCAGCGCTCGGCGAGCACGAGCGTCAGGTCCCCGGTCCCACAGCCCAGATCGGCCACCCGCGAGGGAGCGGCCACGTCCACCCGCGCGAGCAGCTCGAAGAAGGGGCGCTTGCGCTCGTCTCGGAAGCGCTCGTACTGCGCGGGGTTCCACATAGACCCTCCCTCGGCGGCGGTGCCGGAAAGAACCTAACGTGAATTCAACCGGCGGACCTGGAACTCGTCGAACCACACTCCGGCCTTGGGGGTGGAGAGCCCTGCCTGCCCGGCCTCCCCGAGCGCGGCGCTGCTGGAGTCCACCACCGTGAGGCGGACCTGCCCATCCACGGAGGCGATGAGCTCCACGGGGCCCGAGCCCCGAGCGGAGAGCGTGAGTGTCACGGGCTCGCGAGAGGAGGACACGCCACTGCTCGCCTCTCCCAGCACGGTGATGCGCCCCGAGAGCTCTCGCCGCACCTGGAGCCGCCCGTCCCGACGGAAGACGAGGGTGTAGCGCGCATCCCCCTGGGCGCGCAGCGCCACCGAAGCCTCATCCGCGCCGAAGTGCTGCAGCCGCGCCTCCACGCTGCAGTCCCGGCAGTGCGAGGGCTGAGCAAGCGCGAGGTTGCCGCCATTCAAGTCGCTCACCCCGCGCTTTCCGTCCGAGAACCACAGGCCTCGCACCGTCCACTTCTCGCCCAGCCCTCGCGAGGAGGTCCGCGAGAAGTCCTCCCGGAAGATCAGCTCGCCCGGAGCGGGAGGCTCCTCGGGTTCATCCCCCGGTCCGTCCTCGCCTCCGTCATCGTCGTCGACGGGCATCATCACGCGCGACACCGAGCCTCGCGAGCTCGCATCGGGCGCATCGCCGAAGAGACAGGGAACCTCACTCGTGCCGGGAGGCAGCACGGCGATGGCGTTGAGGTAGCCCTTGAAGGTGCTCCGTGAGTCCAGCACCACGGGATCGCTGAAGGCACCGTCCTTCAACACGCGCACGCGCAGCTCGTAGCGTTTGTTGTGCTCACGCACGCGGTTGTAGAAGACGTACAGCGTGTCGCCGACGCGCGTGGTGGCCGGCTGCATGGCCCAGTCGCGCGCGTCCTCCAGCAGGGTGCGAGAGCCGAAGGTGCTGCCGTTGAAGTGGCGGTAGTACAGCCGCTCGTACTCGTCCTTGTAGACGAAGTGCATGCCGCCGTGGCCGTCCTCCACCGCGCTGAGCGCGGCGCCGTGGTAGATGCCATCCGGGAAGGCCTGGCGCACGGAGCCCCAGGTGTCCAGCGGATCACTGTCCTGGCGGATGCGCATGCGCGCCGGCTCGTAGCCATCGTGCATGCCGTAGACGAAGACGAGCTTGGTGCCGACGCTCAGCAGCCGCCCTCCCCCTCTGCGACGTACCCGGTCGAGGTCCGGCTGGCGGTGAAAGCTCGCGCCTCCATCCGTGGAGACGGTCACCACGGCGGTGGAGCGGCCATCCCGCTCGAGGCGGAAGGCCTGGATCCACAGCCGCCCCTGGGAGTCCCGGGCAATCAGCGCCCGCGAATAGGCGATCCGGTCATCAGGCGCGTCGAAGACGCGCACCGCGGGCTCAGGGCTCCAGGTGTTCCCACTGGACTGGTAGCGCCACCATTGGAACCAGACATCGTGTCTGCGGGAGGGCGCGAGGTCAGGCGACTCGTAGGAGTAGACGAGCGCCACATCCTTGCCCACCGCGAGCAGCTCGGCCCGGTCGCGGTGGCTCGCGTCGGGCTGGATGGGCGCGAGGAACCGGAAGCTGCGCGCTCCATCATCCGAGCGATAGAGCGAGAGACCGCGTCCCTCGACTCCGCCTTGCTGGACGGCGAGCAGCCAGACGGGCGCTCGATTCCCTCCAACCTCGATACGAACCGCGTGACGCTGAGCCGGCAGGGTGAGCGCATTGCCCCCACTGACCGGCACCAGCGGAGACCCGCTCGCGAGCACCGCCGCGAGCAGGGCCGTGGTAGCCCCCACCATCACCATCCCCTCCCCTTGGAAACTCCAGGGAAGCTAAGGCGGGAGGGCTGAGGAGCCAACCAACACACGACGAAGGCACCGGACCTGGGGGCAGGTCCCAGCGCCTTGTCCGCCAGTACACGCTGCCGGACAGCGGAGCGTGTACCGAGGAGGAACTACGGGGTGCCGGCGTCGGTGGCCGGGGTGCCGGCGTCCGTCGGGCTCGTGGTGCCACCATCCGTGGAGCGGGTGCGGGTGGCCTTGCGCTCGACGGGGGGCGGCGGGTTGATCAGGGTGAGGGAGCGGAGGAACTCATCGGCCGCGGGGGCACCGATGCTCGGGTTGTAGAGGGCGAGCATGGTGTAGAGGCGGGGCCCGACGAGGTAGCTGCGCGCCTTCACCTCGCCGTTCTCCGAGGAGACGACGAAGGCCTTGCCGGGATAGGTGTCGTTGATGGTGATGTTCTCTTCGCTCTTCAGGGTGCCCTTGAGCTGGGCGATGATGCCGTCACGGGCCTCATTGAGGAACGCCTCGGGCGGGCGAGCGGCGACGACCTTGACGGGGTAGTCGGCGAGGCTGATGGCGTAGCCGACATTCTCCACGTTGGCGTTCCACGCGGCGGTGACGATGTCACCGGCGGGGATGGTGACCTTGTTGCGCTGGGGCTGAGGGGCGCCGGGCATCTTGGCGGTGAAGCCCTCCTCGGGGCCGCCGACGGTCTGGAGCTGCGGACCGGCAGGTGCGGCAGGGGTGGCGGCACCCGCGGCGGGCTTGTTCTCCTCGGGGAGCTCCTCGACGGAGGAGGAGCCACCGGGCTGCGTGCCTCCCGGCTGCTGGGAGGTGGCGCATGCGAACGCCACGAGCGAGACGACACAGAAGGCGGTGAGGAGGCGGGACTTCACGGACATTGCGCTTCCTTTCTCAAAGAGGAGGAAAATGCCGCGGACCCTAGACGAGTACGCGGCGTGTGACTACCCGGGAATGACGCGCCCCCACCCTGAAATGGTTTCAGGGCAGGAGCTTTGGGCTCAGGGGCAGTTGGTGATTGTCGTGGCCGCGTTGCCCGTGTTGCGCGGGTCGCGCTGGTACTTGGGCCAAGGCGCGGCGGAGTCGAGCCCGGGGCTGTCGACGACGAACGCGTACAGCTTGGTCGCCGCCGCGATGTAGAGGGTTCCCAATCCCGCCGTCACCTGGCCCGTGGGACCGCGATGACAGTCCAGGGTTGGGGACACGAAGCCCTCAACGTTGTCCTGCACCGGGATGTCCTCCAGTTCCCACTGAGGAGCCAGCGTGCTCGCCACCCACGCAGCAACCCGCCCCGTCGTACCGGAGGTGCTGAACGTGTAGAGCCGGTCATTCTCCGCAATGACAGGCGCACCTCGCAGGGTGCCATTGCTCGCTGCTCGGGCGCTGGGTGCTGTGCTCAGCGGTTGCACCGTGAGGGACAAGAGTTCCTGGGCTGAACTGGTCTCCGCGCCGAAATAGGCGGTGTTGCCAGTGCCAATGGCCAGGTTGAAAACACGGGAGGTAGCCGTCGAGGGATAGGCCACGCTCACACCTCCACCTGAAGTGGCCACCGAGAAGAGCGCTCCCTGCGCTGGATTCTCGCTGCTCGCACCACCGTAGAGGGTGTCGCCCAGGACCGCGAGCCCCCGAGCAAAGTAGGTGGTGCTCTGAGGCCAACCCGCGCGAGGCGTATTGGCGAGCGTGGAGAGATCAAAGCTGGTGACCTTGAAGTCATTGGTCCCATAGAAGACGTTCGAATCCTTGATCACCACCGCGCTACCAGTCGTGGAGGGCGGCACGGATCCGCCAGACGCCTCGACACACTGCTCCGCTAGCACAGCGGTAGGTCTCACTCCGATGATTCGTCCCTGGCTGCCGCTGGCGTTGTAGATGCTGAAGCCCGTCTCGCGGGGCACTCCCAGGATCGATGTCGAGCCCACCGCGACAGCACTAACGAGCGAGCCACTTCCCGAGGGGGTACATTGGGACGCTATCGCGCCACTGCTTCCTCGAATGCCATAGAGGAGCGGGCTCGAACCACTCTTGGCCGTGACGTACACGTACTCTTCGTCTGAAGCGAAAACGCCTACCGCCGGGCTTCCGGTGACATCTCCCGTGGAGGTCTCCCACTTCCGCTTGCCCTCCGGATCAATGGCAACCGTCTTTCCCGTCCCTGTAGTCGTGTTCGTGCCGAAGTAGACGACGCCCTGGGCTCCCACGGCGGGGGTACTGAGGATGTTCGCACTGGCTGCGAAACCCCACTTCCAACGCGTCACCTTCAGCGGCCGGGTGGCAGTGCCCTCATTGCCTGCGCCATCCTGCCCCTTCACCCGGAGTTCCATCGTGCCTCGGAACGCCCTCATCTCCGGCACCGAGAGGTTCACGGTCGCGCTGGCACAGAAGGCGGGAGCACCCTCGCAGCCCCCCGCTATCTGCAACGGCACCTCCATCTCCTGCCCGGGAGTGTTTCCAGGCCCGATGCCCACCAGGGTCAACGCCACACTGTTCACGGTCTCGGTGGACGAGACCGTCACCACGACGGACTCATCCCTGCGGAATGCCGCCTCGAACCCCGCGGTGAGATCTCGCTGGTCCGCCTGGGTAGCGCTGGGCTCAGCCCGAGGCGGCGGATTGGAGAGATTGATGGTGAAGGTAGGCGCCACCGAGTCCACCGTCACGGTCACCGAGCCGCTCACCCCCGCGTCAGTGACGGGGTAAGCCGCGGTCACGGTGAATTGATCCTGAGCCGCAGGCGGCTGCCACGTAATGCTGTAGGTGCCTCCATCGCGAGACTGATTCGAGAACGGGCCGATGTCACCACTGTTGACCCGTGTCGCGCCGAAAGAGAGGAATGGCGGCAGCTCCGTCGAAGTCGCGTAGGTGGGGTTCACCACGAGTTCAGCCACCACCTGTACCGCCCCACCATCCAGAACGGCATTGTTGGTGGGCGACAGGAAGTTCACCCCCGTGAACCGGGCTCGGCAACCACTCCGAGTACACGCCTCATACGAGGCACAAGCGAACGAGCAGCCTCCGTCGGTCTCCTCCGGCTCCGTGCCCACCGCGTAGCAGAGCTTCGTGGCTTGGTCGCACGCCGAACCCTCGCCGCAATCGTTGTTGGTGGAACACTCGATGTCGCCCTCGGCGAGCTTCGTACAACCCGCCAACGTCACCAGCAGCAACCCGGCGCCCAGGAGTTTGCGTAACATCAGAGACCTCCCCAAACCTTTTGACGGCCCAGCGCCGGTGGATAGCATGGCCCCCCTGGTCGCGGAAGGTTGCGGCCGAGCCTTTCCACCCGCTGCCCAACGCTCGACATCCCTCCGGACGAGGGTCTCCCATGGCGAACCGGCTCTCCCATTACGGCCTCCTGCTGGTACTCCCCAGCCTCCTGCTGGCCTCCACGGCCTCCGCCCAGGCGCCACAGCGCGAACGCGTCGCGCTCCACCCCTGTGTCATCACCGGCGGCAAGAAGGCCGACAACACCCAGGAACTCGAGGCCGTCTGCACCACCGCGGCCATCCGCGAGACCATGGACCTCGTTCCCTCCAACGAGGTCACCACCTTCTTCACCGAAGAGGCCTGCGCCACCGCCAAGGACAAGGCCGCCTGCCTCGCCAAGCTCGCCACGCCTCCCAAGGGCGCCCGCGCCCAGCAGGCCCCAGGCTCGTGCGCCAAGGCCAAGAACCGCGATGCCTGCCTCGGGCGCCTCGCCACCGCCACCAAGGCCACCCGCACCCTCTACATCACCCTCAACCCCTACACGACCAAGACCACGCGCATCACCGGCATCGTGGTGGACACCAAGGGCAAGCGCGTCGAAGACCGCACCATGGAGCTGCCCCGCATCCCCAGCCAGTCTCCACGGGACGTCATCCGCTTCGCTGTCGCGCAGCTGCTCGAGAAGCTCGAGGTGGCCAAGGCCCCCGTCGCCGACTTCATCCCTCCCTCGCTCACCGGTCAGCCAGACCCCGAGCCCGAGCCCATCGCCCAGCGGCCCGTGGCTCCCACGCCCCCGCCTGCCGCGACGCCGGCTCCCCCCGCCATCACCGCCCAGCCGGAGCCCCCCCGTGGGCGCACGTGGAAGACCCCCGCTGGCATCGCCGGCATGGTCGTGGGTGTCGCGGGCGTTGGCCTCGCGGGCTACCTCGTCAGCAGCTCCAACTCGAAGGCCGATGACTTCAACAGTGCCTACGCTGACGGCAAGCGCCCGGCGCAGGCCGACCTGCCGCGCCTGGACCAGCTCCGGGACGACGTGAAATCCCAGCGGAGCACCGCCACCCTCAGCGCCGGAGTCGGAGGCGCGCTCGCCGTCGGCGGCCTCATCCTCTTCCTGGTGGACCGCCCCTCCTCCGAGGCGACTCCCGCCAAGCCCAAGGCCGGTTCGGCCCGGATCCTCGCCGGCCCCCGCCAGGTGGGGCTCCTCGTCGTGCTGCCGTAACCGGCGGCTACTCCCCGAGGTACGCCTTGCGGACCTCGGGGCTCTCCAGCAGCGCCTTGCCCTTGCCCGCCATCACCACCTCGCCCGTCTCCAGCACGTAGCCGTAGTGAGCCAGGCTCAACGCCAGGTGCGCGTTCTGCTCCACCAGCAGGATGCTCATGCCCGTGGCGTTCACCTCGCGCAGGGTGCGGAAGATCGTCTCCGTCACCTGCGGGGCCAGTCCCAGCGAGGGCTCGTCCAGCAAGAGCAGCTGCGGCCGGCTCAGCAGCGCGCGGGCAATCGCCAGCATCTGCTGCTCGCCGCCCGAGAGCGTCCCCGCGAGCTGCTTGCGCCGCTCCTTCAGCACCGGGAACAGCACGAAGCTCTTCTCCTGGTCCGCGGCGATGGCGTCGGTGTCCCGGCGCAGGTACGCCCCCAGGTCCAGGTTCTCCTGCACGGTGAGGTTGGGGAAGATGCCCCGGCCCTCTGGCGCGTGCGCCATGCCGCGCGGCACGAGCTGGTGCGCCTTCATCCCCGTGATGTCCTTGCCATCCAGGGTGATGCGCCCACCGCTCGGCTTCAACATGCCGCTCACCGCGCGCAGCGTGCTCGTCTTGCCCGCTCCGTTGGCGCCGATGAGCGCCACCACCTCGCCCTTGCCCACCGAGAGCGTCACGCCCTTGAGCGCCTGGATGGCCCCGTAGTGGACCTTCACGCCCTCCACGGTCAGCAGCGGCGGACGCGGATCGCGCTCGCCCAGCGTCTTCACCGCCTCGCTCACGCCGCCCCTCCGTGCGTCTCCAGGTAGTTGTCTCCCAGGTACGCCTCGATGACCTTCCGGTCGCTGCGCACCTGCTCCGGCGCACCCTTGGCGATGGTCTCCCCGTGGTCCAGCACGGTGATCTTCTCGCAGATGCCCATCACCAGCTTCATGTCGTGCTCGATGACGAGGATGCCCAGCGAGAACTCATCCCGCAGCTTGCGGATGAGCACCATCAGGTCCGCCTTCTCGCGGGTGTTCATGCCCGCGGCCGGCTCGTCCAGCAACAGCACCTTGGGCTGAGTACCCAGCGCGCGGGCGATCTCCAGCCGCCGCTGCTCGCCGTAGGGCAGGTTGCGCGCCTCCTCGTCCCGGCGGTGCGACAGGCCCATCACCTCCAGCAGGTGCTCGGCCTGGCGCGTCAGCTCCCGCTCCTCGGCCATGAAGCCAGGAGTGAGCAGCAGCGCCCGCCACCAGTCGCGGTAGTTGAGCGCCGCGCCTCGCAGCTTCGCCCCGAAGTCCACGCCCTCCACGTGCAGCGCGCCCTGCGCCCGGCACGCCACCTTCACGTTGTCCAACGCGGTGAGCGCGCGGAACAGGCGGATGTTCTGGAAGGTGCGCGCGAGCCCCAGGTGGTTGATCTGGTGCGGCAGCCACCCGTTTACCCGCTTGCCCGCGACCCGCACCTCGCCCTGCGTGGGCTTGTACACGCCCGTCAGCACGTTGAAGGCCGTCGTCTTGCCCGCGCCGTTGGGGCCGATCAGCCCCTGCAGGTCTCCCTGGCGGATGGCCAGGCGGAACTCCGTCAGGGCGCGCAAGCCGCCGAACTGGATGCTCACCCCATCCGCCTCGAGCAGCGGGGCTCCCGTGGTGTCTGGAGTGGGGCTCATTGGATCCCCTTCCGCCGCCGGGCGATCCAGCGCGGCAGCACGTCCCAGAACTCCCGCGTCCCGAACAGCCCCTGCGGCCGCAGCAGCATCAGCGCCACCAGCAGCAGGCCGTAGACCGGCATGCGGATCTGGTCGACCTTCTGCGCCAGGCTGCCCTCCGCGCCCATGGCGGTGAAGGCCGAGCGCAGCGCCTCCGGCAGCAGCGTGAGGAACACCGCCGCCACGATGGCACCCGTGGTGGAGCCCAGCCCACCCAGCACCACCATCACGACGATCTCCATCGACTTCACGAAGGTGAAGGAGCCCGGGTTGATGATGGGAACGAAGTGCGCGAACAGCCCTCCCGCGATGCCCGCGAAGAACGCGGAGATGACGAAGGCGCGCACCTTGTAACCCGTGGTGTTCACCCCCATGGCCTCGGCGGCCACCTCGTCCTCGCGGATGGCCCACAGGCTGCGGCCATGGCTGGAGCCGGCGATGCGCCGCGCCACCAGCACCACCAGGAACACCCAGAAGCCGATCATGGCCAGATTGGACGTCTGGGGGATGCCGGACAGGCCCAGCGCGCGCCCGAACGCGTCCGTGTTCTGCACCACGACGCGGATGATCTCCCCGAAGCCCAGCGTCACGATGGCCAGGTAGTCGCCGCGCAGCCGCAAGCTGGGCAGGCCCACCAGAAAGCCGCACAGCGCCGCAGCCGAGCCACCCACCAGCAAGCAGAGCAGCAGGAAGATCTGATCGCTCACCACCACCGGCAGGAAGGAGATGGCCACCTCCTTGAGCGTCAGCGACAGGACGCCGGCCACATAGGCTCCCACCGCCATGAAGCCCGCGTGGCCGATGGAGAACTGCCCCGTCATGCCGTTCACGATGTTGAGGCTCACCGCGAGGATGACGTTCACCCCGATGATGGACAGCAGGTACGTGGCGAAGGGCGAGCCCGACATGCCCCAGTTGAGGAGCAGCAGCACCGGCAACGCCACGAGTACGGGGAGGATGCCCCGGAGCGCCTGCGGAACGCCGCCCACCGGCGCTGGCACGGAGGAGGTCTCCATGCGCGCTACACCTTCTCCGCCGCGACCCGGCCGAACAGGCCACCGGGCTTCACGAGCAGCACGAGGATGAGGATTGCGAAGGCCACCGCGTCACGCCACGTGCTGGCGGCGTAGCCCACCACGAACTCCTCCACCAGCCCCAGCATCAGCGCGCCCACCACCGCTCCGGGCACGTGGCCGATGCCGCCAATCACCGCCGCCACGAAGGCCTTGAGGCCCACGTACAGCCCCATCAGCGGCGTCACCGAGGTGTCCTTGATGGCGTACAAGAGCCCCGCGCCCGCGGCCAGCGAGCTGCTGATCATGAACGTCACCGCAATCACACGGTCGGTGGGGATGCCCATCAGCGCCGCCACGCGGTGGTCATAGGAAACCGCCCGCATCGCCCGCCCGAAGCGCGTCTTGAACACCAGGTACTGCAGCCCCACCATCAGCGCCACGGCGATGAGCAGGCTCATCACCTGCCAGTTCCACACCACCACGTCGCGGTCGCCGATGATGAGCCACTCGTTGGGCCGGATGACCTCCGGGAAGGCGCGGGGGGCCGCGCCCGGCAGGAAGCCGATGTCGAGCTGGAAGCCGTACGAGAGCGCGAACGAGATGCCGATGGCGGTGATGAGCGCCGTGAGCCGGGGCTTCTCGCGCAGGGGCCGGTAGGCGAAGCGCTCGATGATGAAGCCCATGAGCGCGCAGCCCGCCATGGCCACCAGGAAGATGAGCACCACGCCCAGGAACGTCTTCTGGTTCTGCCGCCCCAGCGTGAACGCCGTGGCGTAGCCCATGTAGACGCCCACCATCATCACATCGCCATGGGCGAAGTTGATGAGCTTGAGGACGCCGTACACCATCGTGTAGCCGAGCGCGACGAGCGCGTAGATGGTGCCGGCGGCCAGACCGTTGATGAGGTGCTGGAGAAGTTGCGACATTACGGGTTGACGGTGGTGACGTAGTCCGACTTGCCGTCCCCGACCTTCAGGACCACGGCGGCCTTCACCGGATTGCGCTTCTCATCCAGCGTGATGGCACCGCCCACGCCCGGGAAGTCCTTCGTCTTGGCGATGGTGTCGCGCAGGGCCGGGCCCGAGGTGTCCGGGGCCTTCTTCAGCGCGTCGATGGCCATGTTGGCCGCGTCGTACGCCAGCGCCGCCAGCGCGTCCGGCACCGCGCCATAGGCGGCCTTGTAGTCGGCGACGAACTTCTGGATGCGCGGATCCGGGTTGTCCGGCGAGTAGTGGTTGGTGAAGTAGCTGCCCTGGATGGCGCTGCCGCCCAGCTCGTACAGCTTCTCCGAGTCCCACCCGTCACCGCCCAGCAGCGGCACGTTCAGGCCCAGTTCCTTGGCCTGGCGGGCAATCACACCCACCTCGCTGTAGTAGCCGGGCACGTAGATGGCCTCGGGCTGGCTCTTCTTGATGGCGGTCAGCTGCGCGCGGTAGTCCGTGTCGCCCTGGCTGAAGCTCTCGATGGTGGCGATCTTCCCGCCCATCTCGGTGAACTTGCGAGTGAACACGTCCTTGAGCCCGATGGAGTAGGCGCTCTTGTTGTCCTGGAGCACCGCCACCTGGGACAGCTTCAGGTTCTCGCGGGCGAACTTCGCCATCACGAAGCCCTGGAACGGGTCGATGAAGCAGGCCCGGAAGATGTAGTCGCCCTTCTCGGTGACGGTCGGGTTGGTGGAGGAGGGCGTAATCATCGGCACCCCCGCCGCCTGGGCCTTCTCCGCCATGGCCAGCGAGTTGGAGGAGGCCACGTCCCCGAGGACGACCAGCACCTTGTCCTGGGTGATGAGGCGGGTGACGGCCTGGGCGGCCTCCTCGGGCTTGCCCTGGGTGTCATAGACGCGCATCGCCAGCTTCTTGTCCTTCACCCCGCCCGCCTCGTTGGCCTGCTTCACGGCCAGCTCGATGCCGTTGCGGGTGGAGATGCCGAACGTCGCCTGGCCGCCGGTGAGGCTGGTAGCCACGCCCAGCAGCAGCGTGTTGGCATCCGAGGGGGCCGGAGGGGTGGCCGCGGTGTTGCCCGCGGGCGCCTGCGCGGACTGCTTGCTGGCATCGGTGTCAGGTGACGCGGGCTGCGTCTTCTTCTCGCAGCCGGCGCTCATGACTGCGAGCGCGGCCAGCAGCATCGGGACGAAACGGCGCATTGGAGCCTCCCCAGCGGCAAAAGCTCCGGTCTTCTAGGAGAGGCCGCCATGTGGGTCAAGCGCGCAGCCAGGGCTCCCGGGCGCTTTTCACTCCGGGGCGATGCGTCAGGAGTGCAGCCCGTCCACGGGCCCGTCGTGGAGCACCTCGCCCCGCTCCTCCACCTCGGCCGTCTCCCGGCGCACCGTGGTGCGCACCGAGCGCAGCTCCTCGCGGGTGGCCTTGGACACCTGCACCTCCTGCCAGATGTGGGTGCTCTTGGTGAACTCCACCCGCTCCTCGCGCAGGGGGATGACGAAGGTGGCCTCCTCGAAGGCCCCGACTCCGCCCGGCACCGGGGCCCCCTCCACCGCCCGGGCCCTCCCCTCGTCCTCCACCGGCACCCGCTCCACCACCAGCTCCTCGCGGCGCACCGGGATGCTGAAGTGCCGCACCTCCGTGCGCACCACCTTGTGGATGCGCAGCTGTCCCACCTCGCGGATGACGGTGTGCGGGTGGGCCTCCTCGTGGGCCAGCTCGACGACGATTTCCTGCGGCGCCCCGAACGTCCCCAGCGACACCACCGCCTCGCGCTCCCGCCCCCGGAGCAGCGGCCCGGGGATCATCTCGTCCTTCGTGCGCCGCAGCCGCACCGCGTCGCCCCTCACCTCGGCCACCTCGTCATACCGGGCGATGAAGTCCCTGGGCAGCAGCAGCCCCTTCTCGATGACGAAGGTGTCCTCGCCTCGGCGGACCACCGTCCCCAGCCGCTCCCCGTCGGCGGTGTGGACCACCATGCCCTCGCGCACGTCCCAGCTCATGTCTCCCCCTCTCACGCCATGTGGGCCACGTCCTCCCGAAGGTGCCAGAGGCGCTCGCGCCCGTTGGGGCCCCGACGAGGCTCCCAGCGCTCATCCTCAGGCTCCTCCTCCGACTCCACCGCCGGCACCGCCGCCGCCATGGGCTCCGGGACGGCCGTCTCCTCGCGCTGGGGGGAGTCCTGGCGGAAGTGCCTCCGGGCAATGCCGCCTCCCACCAGCGCTCCCAGCAGACCCGCCATGCCCCCGAGAGCCACCGGGCCACTCTTCACTCCCAGCAGCCGAGCCGCTCCCAGCACCAGCACCCGCGCGCCGAGCCCTGCCACGCCGCCCAGAAGCGCCTCCTCCCAGCGCTTCCCGGGTCCGCTCGCCTGCCTGCTCTTCATCGCCGTGTCCTCCCGGACCACGCTTTCGCGCACCGAACATTTGGGCTGGGAGCCCCTCGGCGGAAAGCCCAGGCACGCGAGTCCTGTCCTCCACCTCGCGGGGCAGGCGGCCAGGCTCGCGTCCGCTGACAGCGGAGCAGGCGCACTGCCAAGCCTTCTGGACGACCTCCCGGTGTGGGCTGTCTCAGCGGACGAGAAAACCCACCTTCGAGGGGAAAGGTCTTCTTCACCAAGGAGGATGGGTCATGTTCGAGCGCGGCCACGTGAAAGAGGGAATGACGGTTCGGAGCATCGACGGGCAGAAGCTCGGCAAGGTCTTTGCCGTGCAGGAAGGAGAGTTCCTCATCGAAAAGGGGCTGTTCTTCCCCAAGGACTACATCTGTCGTTATTCGGAGATCAGCGACATCCGTGACGGGGAGATCATCCTCCTGCACGGCATGGAGGGGCTGCGGCGCTTCTCGTTCGACGAGGACAGAGGGGTGCTGGGGCAGAGCGTGGGGACGACGGGGCTGACGGCGAACGCGTCGGCCGCGGGCGTGGAGCGCCCCCTGGTGAACCAGGACTCGGTGACGGTGCCCATCTACAAGGAGGAGCTGGAAGTCACCAAGCGGGAGAGGCAGGCCGGCGAGGTGCGCATCCACAAGGACGTGGTGCAAGAGGAGCGGGAGCTCAGCGTGCCGGTACGCCGCGAGAAGGTACGGGTGGAGCGGCGGGATGTGAAGGACCGGCCGGCGATGCACGCCTCCTTCCAGGAGGAGACGGTGGTGGTGCCGCTGCGCGCCGAGGAGGTGGAGGTGCAGAAGCGCGCGGTGGTGGATGAGGAGGTCGTCATCCGCAAGGACGCCATCGAGGAGGAGCGCCGCGTGGCGGAGACGGTGCGCCGCGAGGAGGTAGACATCCGCAGCGACGGGGACGTGGAGGGCCCGCGCAAGCTGGACCTGACGCCGGACGATCCCACCCTGCGCCGCTCCTGAGGCGCGGGGTACGGCGGCCAAGGCTCACGTCGAGGGCTTGGCCGCCGGGCGTACGCGGGTCTGCTCCGACTTGGACTTCTCGGCGGCGGTGCGATCCAGCCGCGACAGCTCGCGCAGCTTGTCCGGGAAGTACGTGGTCATGAGCTTCGCCAGATCCGAGTCGCGGCCCGGGGGAATCACCTCCACCAGCCGGTCCGCCATCTCCTGAGCACTGCGGAAGCGGTCCCCTGGCTTCTTGGCCAGGGCCACCGACAGCACGTCCCAAAGGGGCAGCGAGATGACACGCGGCCGGCTCAGCTCCGCCTCGCAGATGGCGTACATGCTGGCCGTCTCCTCCCCCTTGTCGAAGGGGCGCACGCCCGTGAGCGCCTCGAAGAGGATGAGGCCCATGGCGAACAAGTCGCTGCGCGCATCCAGCCGCTCGCCGCGCGCCTGCTCCGGAGACATGTAGAGGGGCTTGCCCTTGACGATGCCGGGCAGCGTCACCGTGCGCTGCATGCGCGCCTTCGCCACGCCGAAGTCCAGCACCTTCACCCGCCCGTCGAAGCCCACCATCAGGTTGTGCGGCGACATGTCCCGGTGGACCAGGTGCAGCGGCGCTCCGTCATCCCCCTTGAGGGTGTGCGCCGCGTGCAGCCCGAGCAGGCCCTGCACCACCACCGCCACCGCCAGGGCCGGAGGCAGCGGCTTGCCCATGGCATGGAGCAGGCGATCCAGGTCCACGCCCCGCACCAGCTCCATGGCGATGTAGTAGGCCCCCTGCGCCTCGCCCGTGTCGTAGACGGTGACGAGGTTGGGGTGGGACAGGCGCAGGCCGATGCGCGCCTCGTCCAGGAACTGCTGCACGATGAGTGGATCCGTGGCCAGGTGCGGGAGGATGCGCTTGAGCGCTACCAGCCGCCCCAGCCCCTCCGGGCCCCGCAGGCGCACCACCAGCACCTGCGCCATGCCGCCGGTGCCCAGCGGCATCACCACCTCGTAGCGGCCGATGCGCCCGTGCGCCACGGGCGTGGCGTCATCATCCACGGCCAGCTCGTCCAGCCGCTCCAGCGCACTGCGCCCATCCATGAGCGCCAGGAAGCCCAGCACCGACGTGTCCAGCTGCTCGCCGATGGCCTCCACCAGCTTCATCACCGTCCGACCGCCGTCCTCCTCGAAGCGGCCCTCCATCACCAGCCCCAGCCCTCCGAGGTTCAGGCGGCCCAGCGTGAGCTGGGTGCAGAAGAGCATCCGCCCATCCTCCAACCGGCGCGCCCCCGACCAGTGCGCCGCCTCGAAGACGTCTGCCCCCAGCTCGCCCAAGACCCGCGTGAGCACCGGCCCCCGCGTGCCCCGAATGGAGACGAAGCCAGCCACCGCGTGGACCATGCGCGCACACTGCGTGAGGAACACATCCAGACCGGTGTCGAGGTCGAGCCCTCGCTCGAAGCAGTCCTCGATGATGTCGTCCGCCATCCGGTGGACGGTGGTCAGGCCTCGAAGGAACGCGACCTCGGCCTCAAGGGAAGGGAACTCCACGGCCCGTATTGAACACCGATACCCCCCGTTCCGGGAAGAACCTCGGTCGTTGTCTGGAAGACGCGAGCCCGCTTCCAGATGTCGCGGGAGCGACAGGCACCTCCAACCTCCTGGCCGCTTCCCGCGGCTCCGCCAGGGCGATGCATACCGTTCGGCCCCCTGATCAAGGGAAGGAGCCTACGTTATGCAGCCGCTGTCTCGTCGTGGTCGTGGTGTCCTGGCCGCAGTGACCGTCCTGGTCGCCCTGGGCACCGCCTACGCGCAAGCCACCAAGGACCCCAAACCCGGCGGGCAGAAGACCCCCACGGCCAAGGACACCGGGGATCAGACGTACACGATTCCCATCGTCGCCGAGGAGAGCTTCAAGGCCGTCATGGACCGGGATGTGAAAGAGAAGCCCGGGGTCATGCGCCGCCAGCAGACGTTGATGGAGTCCCGGTATGACCTCTCCAACCGGGCCGCGCCGCTGAAGATGTCCGGCGGGCGCAAGGCGCTCCAGCAGGGCGTGCGCGTCAAGCTGCCGAGCGGCATGACGTGGGAGAAGCTCGCCGCCATGAGCCCGGAGGAGATCCGCGAGAAGGGGCTCTTCCCGCAGGGCTTCCTGCCCCTGCCCCACGTGAAGCACGCCGTGGGCGGGCAGGTGTTCCCGAAGCAGCAGATCGACGAGATCCGCAAGCAGGAGGGCCGCTCGCTGGAGCGCTTCGACGTCGACATGGACCTGCCGGAGCACCTGCTGCCGGAGTTCCCGCCGCCCATCTTCCTGTCGAACCGGCCCGAGCTGGGCGATGTCTCCCAGGGCAAGGTGCTCACCATCCGCAACTTCTTCGAGCTGATGAACGGCAAGCTCACGCCCGTTCAGATGGAGGGCATGCGCCAGCTGCTCACGCCCTTCCCGCAGGCGGAGTTCAACGCCACCGACGCCCGGAAGGTGGCCGAGGGGAGCCTGGGCGTCACCTGCCTGGACTGCCATGTGAACGGCCACACCAACGGGGCCTTCCACCTGACACCGGATGTCCGGCCGCAAGCGGCGCGCTTCCGGCTGGACACGACGAGCCTCCGGGGCATGTTCAACCAGCAGATCCACGGCTCGAAGCGCTCGCTGCGCTCCATCGAGGACTTCACCGAGTTCGAGCAGCGCACCGCCTACTTCAACGGGGACATCGCGGACGCGGCCAAGAAGGGCGTGAACGAGCCGGACCGCCCCACGCAGGTGGCGATGATGGCGCAGATGCAGAACATGTTCGACTTCCCGCCGGCGCCCAAGCTCATGACCAACGGCCGCCTGGACCCCGCGCAGGCCACGGACCTGGAGAAGCTGGGCGAGCAGGTCTTCTTCGGGAAGGGCCAGTGCGGCAGCTGCCACCCGGCGCCCTTCTTCCTCGACAACAACATGCACGACCTCAAGGTCGAGCGCTTCTTCAAGCCCCAGGAGATCAACGGCCAGCTCATCCGCCCGGATGGTCCCATCAAGGCGTTCACGCTGCGCGGCATCAAGGACTCGCCGCCGTACCTGCATGACGGGCGCCTGCTGACGCTCGAGGACACGGTCGAGTTCTTCAACCTCGTCCTGGGCCTCAAGCTGGAGGCCCGGGAGAAGGAAGCGCTCGTCCATTACATGCGAGCGATTTGATGCCCTGGGGGTGCCCCGAACGTCCTCCACAAGTCACTGCAATTGACATCGGGTTCACCCTCCCGGGCGATATCTGTCCCGGCGCGCCCTTCCTTAGGATGCGCGCCGGGAACCCTGGAATCGTCCGCGCGCTCCCGGAGGACACCGATGAACGACGTCACCCTCGCGGGAAGCAAGCTGCTCCACTACCACGTGGCGGCGTTCTTCCGGTCGCGCACCGAGGAGTACGAGGTGATGCGGTCGTACATCAAGGAAGGCATCGACTCGGGCGAGAAGGCGGTCCACATCTGCGACCCCATGCTGCGGCATGACCACCTCCAGCACCTGGAGCAGATGGGAGTACACATCACCGACTGCACCCGGACCGGCCAGCTCGAGGTGCTGGGGTGGCATGACGCCTACCTGAAGGACGGGCGCTTCGACGCCGATACGATGATGGCGCTCGTCGAGGAGACCATCCAGACGAGCCACGCCGAGGGCTTCCCTCGGGTTCGGCTCCTCGGCCACATGGAGTGGGCGAGCGAAGGGTGGCCGGGAGCGGAGCGCCTCATCGAGTATGAGGCGCAGGCCAACTACTTCCTCAACCGGATGAAGCAGCCGGCGGTCTGCATCTACGACCTGAACCGGTTCGATGGCACGACCATCATGAACGTGCTGCGGACCCACCCCTACACCATCATCGACGGCCTCCTCCGGGAGAACCCGTACTACGTGCCCCCCGAGCAGCTGCTCGGCGAGCTGGCCTCCCCCAAACCCGGCCGTTCCTGACCCACACAGGGGTGGCTCGCGGTGAACGAGGAGCTGAAAGCCTCGCGCCTGACGGAGCTCGCCGCGCAGGGCGCCCTGTCCCTGCGGCGACAGATCCATGATCTGTTCGCCCTGCTCGACCTCCCCTCCCTCTGGAGGGGAAAGGAGCCTCGGGAGATCGCCGAGAGCTTCCTCGACGTGCTCACCCGACTGCTGCGGCTCGACCTGGCGCTCATTCGCGTGCGCGACCTGGACGAGCAGATCGAACACCGCTTCCCGGCGGAGCTGGACAGCGAGGCCCTGCTGTCCGCCGTCCAGGATGCGCATGGCAGGCTCCTTCCCGCCTTCAAGCTGCCGCAGCCGAACACCGTGGGTTACACGACGGCGCGCGTGGTCTCGGTCTCGCCGCTCGGAGAGCAGGGCATCATCGCCGTCGGCTCGTGGCGCCAGAACTTCCCGACGAGCCACGAGCTCCAGCTGCTCCAGGCCGCCGCGACCCAGGCGGCGCTCGCCATGCAGTCGAGCCGCGAGGCGCGTACCCAGCGAAGCCTCGTCGAGGAGCGGAGCCGCCTGGAGCGCGTGAACTCGGCGCTGGCCCGGCTCCACGCCGTCTCCGACGGACTGTCGCGCGCCCATACCTCCGCCCAGGTCGCCGACGTCATCCTGTCCGAGGGGCTGGCCGCCGTGGGCGC
The DNA here is from genome assembly GCF_034259325.1 of Hyalangium ruber. NCBI lineage: Bacteria > Pseudomonadati > Myxococcota > Myxococcia > Myxococcales > Archangiaceae > Hyalangium > Hyalangium rubrum. The sequence goes on from NZ_JAXIVS010000004.1 coordinate 634,726, forward strand.
CCCCGTGGGCAGCGTGTTCCTGGTGGATGAGACCCTGTCCGAGCTCCGCCTGATTCGAGCCTCCAGGTCCTCTCCGGCGCTCTCACGCTGCCCCAAGAGCATTCCCGTGAACGCGGACCTGCCAATCGCCGAGGTCTTCCGCGACAAGAAGGGGCTCTACCGCTGCCTGGCCGATGGCTTCCTCCCCGAGCGCTACGGGCTGCCCACGAGCCGCGCCAAGGCGGTGGCCGCGGTCCCGCTCGTGGTGGATGCGTACTGCCTGGGCGTGCTGGTCCTCGGGTTCACCGAGCCTGGGGGCTTCGGAGAGGATGAGCGCACCTTCATCCAGGCCATCGCCCAGCAGGCGGCCCAGGCGTGTGACCGCACGCGCCTGCTCGACGCCGAGCGCCGAGCCCGCGCCGAGGCCGAGGCGCGGCAGCAGCGCGCGGACTTCCTCTCGGAGGCGAGCGCCGTCTTTGGCTCCTCTCTCGACTTCACGGAGGCCCTCACCCGGGTGGGCCACCTGCTGGTGCCGCGCTTCGGCGAGTGGGCCGTGCTCCAGGTCTCGGCCCGCATCTCCTCGAGCCTGGAGGAGACCAAGACGGTGGCCATCCACCGCGATGTCTCCAAGGCCGAGCTGGCACGCGAGTATGGCCGGGGACTGCTCGCCGCTCGGGACGAGCCCCGGGCCTGCATCACCAACAACTCGGTCCTCGCGCCGATCGCGGCGCATGGCAGGACCTTCGGGGTCATCATCCTGGGCGCGGAGGACGCGGGCGCGTACGACGCGCAGACCCTGATGATGGTCGAGGAGCTGGGGTTCCGCGCGGGCGTGGCGCTCGAGAGCGCCCAGCTCTACGAGGCGGCCCGCGAGGCGGACCGACGCAAGGACGAGTTCCTCGCGATGCTCGGCCACGAGCTGCGCAACCCGCTCTCCCCCATCCTGACCGCCCTGCAGCTCATGCGGCACAAGGCCCCTCAGGCTTGTGCGCGCGAGCGGACCATCATCGAGCGACAGGTCGAGCACATGGTCCGGCTCGTCGATGACCTGCTCGATGTGTCGCGCATCACGCGGGGGAAGATCCAGCTCAAGCGCGGGAATGTCGACATCGCGGGCCTCCTGACGAAGGCGGTCGAGATGACGACCCCGTTGCTCGAGCAGCGCTCACACCGCCTGGAGTTCGACCCGCCCGGAGCGCCGCTCACCGTCGAAGGCGACGGGGCGCGGCTGGCCCAGGTGGTGGCGAACCTGCTCAACAACGCGGCGAAGTACACGGACCCCGGAGGCCGGATCCACCTCTCCGCGAAGTGCGAGGGCGAGCAGGTGGTGCTGCGCGTCCGCGACTCCGGGACGGGCATCGCCCCGGAGGTGCTGCCGAGGGTCTTCGATCTGTTCGTGCAGGACCGTCGCGCCATCGATCGCTCCGAGGGCGGGCTGGGGCTGGGCCTCGCCATCGTCCACAGCCTCGTCGGGCTGCACGGCGGCACGGTCTCGGCCCACAGCGAGGGGGTTGGGCGCGGCAGCGAGTTCGTGGTGCGCCTGCCGCTGGCGAAGACGCGCTCTCCGGACGAGCGCTCCGCTCAGCCCGGTTCGATTCCACCCTCCACGGGCAGCCCCCTGTCACCGCCACGGGTGCTGGTCGTCGATGACAACCGCGACGCCGCGGAGATGCTCGCCGAGGCGCTCGAGCTGGCCGGCTTCACCACCCGGACCGCCCATGACGGGGTGGCGGGGCTGGAGCTCGCCACCACCTTCCGCCCCCACGTGGCCCTGTTGGACATCGGCCTGCCGGTGATGGACGGCTACGAGCTGGCGGGGAGGCTCCGCTCGCTGGCGACGCTCCACGCCCTCAAGCTGATCGCGCTGACCGGCTACGGCCAGGAGTCCGACCGGCACCGCGCCCTGAAGGCCGGCTTCGACCTTCACGTGGTGAAGCCGGTCGACCTGGCGAACCTGCTCAGGACCCTGAGGGGCCTGACTCAGGAGCCCGACTTCGCCTCGCCCGAGTAGATGGCGTCGGCGATGCGGTAGGCGCTGCCCTCGAGCCGCTGGAACGCCTCCTTCAGCGCCCCAGGGTCATTGGAGTTCAGCACTTCCTTGAGCCGCTCCATGTCGGCGCGGATCTCCTCGCGATCCTTCTCCGCGAGCAGGTTGCCGTACTCCTCCAGGCTCTTCTCCGTCGTGTAGATGAGCCCGTCGGCGTTGTTGCGCAGCTCGGCCAGCTCCTTCTTCTTCTTGTCGTCGGCCAGGTGTGACTGCGCCTCGTTGATCATCGCCTGGATCTCCGCCTCGGACAGGCCGGAGTTGCTCACCACGCGCACCTGCTGCACCTTGCCGGTGCCCAGGTCCTTGGCGCTCACGTGGACGATGCCGTTGGCGTCGATGTCGAAGGACACTTCGATCTGTGGCACGCCGCGCGGGGCCGGCGGAATGCCCACCAGCTCGAAGCGCGCCAGCGTCTTGTTGTCCGCCGCCATCTCGCGCTCGCCCTGCAGCACATGCACGCTCACCAGCGGCTGGTTGTCCACCGCCGTGGAGAACACCTGGCTCTTCTTGCAGGGGATGGTCGTGTTCTTGTCGATGATCTTCGTGAACACGCCGCCGGCCGTCTCCACGCCCAGCGACAGCGGGGTGACGTCCAGCAGGAGGACGTCCTTCACCTCGCCCTTGAGCACGCCACCCTGGATGGCGGCGCCGACGGCGACCACCTCGTCCGGGTTGATGCCCTTGTGCGGCTCCTTGCCGAAGAACTCCTTCACGCGCTGCTGCACCTTGGGCATGCGCGTCATGCCGCCCACCAGCAGCACCTGGTGGATCTGCGGCGCGGTAATCCCCGCGTCCTTCAGGGCGATCTTGCACGGCTCGATCGAGCGCTCGATGAGGTCCGCCACCAGCTCCTCGAAGGTGCCCCGCTCCACCGTCTCGGTGAGGTGCTTGGGCCCGGTGGCGTCGGCGGTGATGAACGGCAGGTTCACCTCCGTCTCGGAGGCGCTGGACAGCTCGTGCTTGGCGCGCTCGGCGGCCTCCTTCAGGCGCTGCAGCGCCATGCGGTCCTTGCGCAGGTCGATGCCGTTGTTCTGCTCGGCGAAGCGCTTGGCCAGGAAGTCCACCAGCCGCTGGTCGAAGTCCTCGCCGCCCAGGAACGTGTCGCCGTTGGTGCTCTTCACCTCGAAGACGCCGGCGTTCAGCTCCAGGATGGAGATATCGAACGTACCGCCGCCGAGGTCGTACACGGCCACGCGCTCGGTCTTGCTGTCCTTCTTGTCCAGACCGTAGGCGAGCGCCGCGGCCGTGGGCTCGTTGATGATGCGCAGCACGTTGAGGCCGGCGATGCGGCCAGCGTCCTTGGTGGCCTGGCGCTGGCCGTCGTTGAAGTAGGCCGGAACGGTGATGACCGCCTCGGTGACGGGCTCGCCGAGGTAGTCCTCCGCCGTCTGCTTCATCTTCATCAGCACGATGGCGGAGATTTCCGGCGGGCTGTAGCCCTTGCCGCGGATCTCCACCCAGGCGTCACCGTTGGGGCTGGTGACGACCTTGAACGAGCTCACGCCGATGGCCTTCTTGGCCTCGGGCGAGTCGAACTTGCGGCCGATGAGCCGCTTGACGGCGTAGACGGTGTTCTCCGGATTGGTGATGGCCTGGCGCTTGGCGATCTGCCCCACCAGCCGCTCACCTGAATCCGTGAAGCCCACCATGGACGGCGTCGTCCGGCTGCCTTCGCTGTTGGGGATGACTACCGGCTCGCCGCCTTCCATCACGGCGACACAGGAGTTCGTCGTCCCCAGGTCGATTCCAATCACCTTGCCCATGGCGTCTTACTGGCTCCCCCCGGCGGAGTGCGAGGTCTCAGAGGAAACGGCGGGCGAAGTGCCCGCCTCCGGTGCTTCGATGGCCCCGGTCTGCTGTTCAGAAGTCGTGCTCGCGACGGGCGCGGGCGGCTCGGGCGGCGGCGCCGGAGCGCGCGCGACGACCACGAGCGCCGGGCGTACCAGCCGCTCATTGAGGGTGTAGCCGCGCAACATCTCGAAGGCCACGTGCCCGGGTGGGACGTCCGCGGTCTCCACCTGCTGCATGGCCTCGTGCAGGCGCGGATCAAAGACCTGGCCCTTGGCGCTGAAGGACTTCACCCCGTGGCGGCCCAGCGCGTCCTCGAAGGACTTGCGCGTCATGGCCACGCCCTTCTGGAAGCTGACGATGTCCGGAGACTTCGTCGCCGCCTCCAGCGCGCGGTCCAGGTTGTCCACCACCGGCAAGAGGTCCTTGAGCAGCTTCTCGGAGCCGAACTTCTGGACCTCTTCCTTCTCCTTCTGGGCGCGCTTCTTGAAGTTCTCGAGGTCGGCCGCGGCGCGCAGCGTGCGCTCGTGATCGCCCTTCAGGCGCTCCATCAACTTGCGGCTCTCGCTCTGGCTGAAGTCGAGCTGCGCGCGCAGGCTCTCGACTTCCTTGCGCGCCTCGGCGAGCTCGGCGCTCAGCTGCGCCACCTCGGGCGAGGGGCCCGACGCTTCGGCCTCGGGCACTTCGATGGAAACCTCGCCGGAGACCTCCCCGGCCTCGGAAGGAGTCTCGGAGGACTCCACTTCCAGGGTGATGGAGGTCTCGGCCTCGGACGGCGAGTCGCGACGCTCGACGCTCTTGAGCGCCGCGTCGATCACTTCCTGCGCGATCTCCGCGCTGAAGTTGCCCTTCTCATTGGTGCCAGCCACGAGCGCACTATGTCACGGCTCCAAAACCGTTCCAACCTGCCGTACTGCCTGGAAGAACTCCAGGCGGCCGTTCGGACAGTGGACCTCCATTGAAGATCTGTGCTCCAGGTAGAACGCGGATCAGGCGGACGGCTTCTTGCGGCCGATCGACTTGGCGGTCTTCTTGGTAGCAGCCGGCTTGGAGCCCGCGGCCTTCTTGGCCCCGGCCTTCTTGCCGATCGTCTTGCCCGCCTTGCGAGCAGGCTTGGCAGCGGGAGCCGCCTCGGAGGGGGCAGGGGCGGCGGCGGGGGTCTCCGACGGCGCCTTCCTGACAGCCTCTGCCGCCTTGTCGCGCTCGAAGGCGGTGTCCACCGCGCCTTCCACCTTGCGCACGGCGATCTCCAGCTTCTCGGCGGCGTCCTTGGACATGGCGGCCGCCTTCTCGCGCAGGTCCTTCAGGCTCTCCTTCACCTTGGCCTGGCGCGCCGGGTCGCGCACCTCCTCCATCAGGCGCTGGGCCTCGACCTTGAGTTCCTCGCCGGTGCGCTTCAGCTCTTCGCCCGTGCGCTTGATGAACTCCTTGAGCTGCTTCTCCCACTTCTCGGCCATCTGAGTGCCTCCTTCGAGGGGCAGGGTCTCCGCGTGGGTCATCTGACTTCACGCCCGACGCCAGCGCAAAGCTTTCCTACTTACGGGAGGAACGGATGAGAGCCGCACTGATTGCAGCTAGAGTTGGCCCCCTCTCGGGCCCCCGGAGCCACGGGCCCTGTTCCGGAGTCCATTGAACATGTCTTTCGTCCGAGTGACGAGGATGCTCGTCGTCCTCGCGGCGCTGTGTGCTTGCAGCGGCCGTGGGAACTCCGACGGGCCGCTGCTGCCCATCATCGATCTGCCGACCACCACGGTGGGCCTGGCGTATGAGATCCAGCTCACCGCGACCGGCGGAGTGCCGCCCCTGCGCTACTCGGTGGACGCCGTGCCCGAGGGCTTCTCCTTCTACCTGGGCACGGGGTTGCTGACGGGCCCGGCGACGTCCAGTGGCGAGTTCACGCTCACCGTGGGCGTGACGGATGCCGAGGGAGCGAAGGACTCCCGGACGTACGCACTGCGGGTGTATGCGGCGCCCACCGTGACGACGGCGACCGTGCCCGTGGCCACCGTGGGCGCGTCTTATTCGCAGCGGCTGAGCGCGAGCGGAGGCCAGCCGCCGCTGCGGTGGTCGTTGGCGGATGGCTCGCTGCCTCCGGGCGTGACGCTGTCTTCGGAAGGAGCGCTGTCGGGCGTTCCGCGGGGACAGGGCGCCTATCCGTTCACGGTGCGCGTGCAGGACGCCAACGGCGCGCTGGCGACGCGGATGCTGTCGCTCCAGCTGGGCACCGGCACGGAACCGGGTGAGGACGAGGTCTTCCCCGTCCAGGTGGGGAACTGGAACATCGAGTGGTTCGGTGACCCCAACAACGGGCCCGCCGGCGACGTGCTTCAGCGCGACAACGTTCGCTTGGTCATCAGCGGCGCGGGCGCCGACCTCTGGGCCCTGCAGGAGGTCGTGGACGCCACCCGCTTCAACGAGCTGAAGGAGGCCCTGCCTGGCTACACGGGCTTCATGGCGATCGACGTGACCAACGGCACCAACTACTACTCCAGGGGAGAGCAGCAGCTGGCCGTGCTCTACAAGACGGAGGGGGTCCAGCTGCTCAGCGCGGAGATCATCCTCGGCTCGCGGAACTCCGACTTCGCTGGCCGACCGCCACTGCGGGTGGATCTGCGAATCACACGCGATGGGGCCAGCGTGGACTTGATTGCCATCGTGTTGCACATGAAGGCTTTCGGCAACTTCGCGGATTATGAGCAGCGCCAGCGGGCGGGAGCGGCGCTCAAGCAGTACCTCGATCAGAGCCTGCCCACCGCGCGCGTCATCGTCCTGGGGGACTGGAACGATGACCTCGACGACACCACCGTCGGCGGCTTTCAGCCCTCTCCCTACCAGAACTTCCTGGATGCCTCCTCGGAGTACACCTTCCTCACCCGGGAGCTCTCGCAGAGCACTGGCAGCACGGAGCAGTTTCCCTCCTTCATCGACCACCAATTGGTGAGCAACGAGCTGGCCGCGAGCTACGTGGACCATTCAACCCAGGTGCTGCGACCCAATATCGCCAACTACTCGAGCACGACGTCCGACCACTACCCCATCCTGAGCCGGTTCGACTTCGGCTCGCCTTCTCCATGAGGCCCTGGGGAAGCAGCCCTTCCGCTAGAACGGGTCTGTGAAACCCTCTCCGAATGGACTCTCCCGGTGGCTCGTCCCCGCGATGGTCGTCACGGTGACGCTGGCCGTCGCTCCCGGAGGTGAGACGCCGTTCTCGGGCGTGAAGACCGCTGTCTTCGGCGTGGCCTCCGTGGCGCTGCTCCTCCGGGCCGCGCTCCTCGGGTCTTCCTCGCATGCTCCCTTGGCGCCGCGCGTCCTCGCGGGGCTGTGGATTGGGACGCTGGCGCTCTCCCAGTTCCTGGGCCCGGCGGCGAGCCCCGGGGGCATGTGGTTGGAGGCAGCCGCGGGCGTGGTGATCCTCTCGCTGCTCCAAGCGCCTCCGGAGCCCGGGCCTGCCCTGCGCGCCATCGCGGGTGCCGGTACCGCGCTCGCGCTGGTGGCGGGACTCCAGTTCCTGGGGGTGGACCCTTTCCGCTGGATGGGTTGGGCAAGTACCCATCCCGGCGAGCGGATGCGCATCTATGGCACGCTCGGAAACCCCAACTTCGTCGCTGCCTATTTGGGGGCGAGCCTTTGCATCACCCTGGGCGAGGCAGCGTCCGCTGCTCGCGCTTCCCACCGGAGGGCCTGGGCCGCCGCAGCGGTGCTTCAGCTCGGTGCCCTTGCCGCCACGCGCTCCTGGGGCTCCGTGCTCGCGGTGGGGGCTGCGGCCCTGAGCCTTGCGTGGACTCGCACGCCTACGCCTCGCTCGGAAATCTCGCGGGGCCGCGGGTGGGGGGCCCTGGTGCTCGCGGGCTTCGCCGCCGCGCTGCTCTTGCTCGCGGTGTCGGGACGTTCCTTGAGCACCGTACTCGCGGGACGGCTCTATCTCTGGGAGGTGGCTGCCCCGCATGTCTTCGATGCGCCCGTGTTCGGACATGGTCCAGGAAGCTTCGTGACGCTCTGGCCCGCCTGGGAGGCCGAATACTGGGCGCGCGGTGCTCCCGCCGAGCAGGAGCGCTTCGTCGCGCCCCAGGACCACGCGCACCTCGACTACCTCGAGTGGCTCTTGTCTCTGGGACTGGTGGGGACCGCGCCGAGGCTCCTGCTGTTGCTGGCGGCCCTTCGAGCGGGACGCCAGGCTCCGGATGCGCGCGGCCGAGCCGTCATCGCCGCGTTGGTGGCACTGGCGGCACGGGCGCTCACGGACTTTCCCTTCGCCCGCCCCGCCGAGCTCTGCCTTCTTGCCGTCCTCACCACACTTGCCCTCCATCGTAAGCCCTGACGCGCCGAGGCTCTGGCAGGCTCACTCCGTGCGCATCGGAGTCATCGGGACGAACTGGGGATTGATGCATGTGGGCGCCTTCCGCGCGGCGGGCGCCGAAGTCGTTGCCCTGTGCGGGCAGAAACAGGAGCACACGCGCGAAGTGGCCGCCCGAGAGGGCATTCCCCTCGCCACCACGGACGTGCGCGAGCTGTGTTCCGCCGTGGATGCGGTGGTGGTGGCCAGCCCGGATGCGCTCCACCGGCAGCATGTCGAGGCGGCGATCGACGCGGGGCGGGCCGTGCTGTGCGAGAAGCCTCTGGCTCGCACGGAGGCGGATGCGCTCGCGCTCGTGGCCAGGGCCCGCGTCGCGAGTCGACCGTGCGCGGTGAACTTTCCCTATCGGATGCTCCCTCCCCTGAGAACCCTCAAGGCCTGGCTCCTGGAGAGGCCCCTGCACCAGCTCGTCGTCACGATGCGCAACAGCTTCGTTCCCCGGGAGGCAGCGGGACCGGATCCGTTCACGGGCGCTTCCGCGGACTGGGGTGGGCTCTCCCATCTGCTCGACGCGGCCCTGTGGCTCTCGGGCGCCTCGCCCACCTGGGTCCAGGCTTCACTGTCCGGCCGCCCCGTCCATACCGCCGCGCTCCACGTGGGCCTCTCCTCCGGCGCGGTCCTCGTCCTCACCCATGCCGCCAGCCCCGAGCCGGGCCTCCATGGAGGATGGACGCTCATCGGTCAGGACTGGGAGGCCGGCTTCTCCGGCGGGTATGTCCCCTCGCGCGACGGGTGGTGCGTCTCTCCCGTGCGGTGCTTCCGGGAGGGCGCCTGGACCGACCTCGCGTCGGGCCTCGAACCTCGGCCGGGCGAGCGTGAGCCCTGGGCCGAGGCCCATGTCGAGACCGCCCGGCGATTCCTGGCGGTCCTCCGAGGTGCGCCACTCACCGAGCTGGCCACGCTGGAGGAGGGCGCTACCGTTCAGCGCCTCCTTGCCGCCGCCGTCGTCTCCGAGCAGCAAGGGCGCCGCGTCACGCTCTCCCCAGCGCCGCCACCGCCGCCGCCATCACCTGCTTGAGCGGCACGCCCGCGGCCTCCGCCACCCGGCGGCAGTCCTCGAACTCCGGGTGGGCGTTGAACACCTCGCCGCCCCGCAGCCCGCGCTTCACTCGCACCTGGCCCCACGGCGTCTCTACCTCGACCCAGTCGCGCTCCAGCGCTTGCCGCTCCACCCGGTGGAAGCGCACCCCGAGCGTCGTGGACTCGCGCAGCATCCCGTCCATCACCGCCTCCCGCTTGCCACCCTCCACCATCACGCTCAGCAGGTGCCCCGGCCGCCCCTTCTTCATCACCGCCGGGGTCACCCACGCGTCCAGTGCCCCCAGCGCCAGCAGCCGCTCCACCAGGTAGCCCAGGAGCTGCGGCGTGCTGTCGTCCAGGTTCGCCTCCACCACCCAGAGGCCCTCGGACTTGTCCTCCGCGCGCCCCAGCGACGCGCGCAGCACGTTGGGTCGATCCTTGAAGTCCTTCGTCCCCACCCCGTAGCCCACCCGCTCCACGATGAAGTCCGGCGGGTGGCCGATGTGCGCCAGCACCTTCAGCAGCGCCGCGCCCGTGGGCGTCGTCAGCTCACCGACGCCCTCGAAGCGCACCGGCACGTTCTTGAGCAGCTCCAGCGTCGCCGGCACGGGGATCGGCATGTTCCCGTGGGCCACCCGGATGGTGCCGCTGCCCAGCGGGGGTGGGGCCGCGTACACCTCCGGGTCTCCCAGCAGCTCCAGCACCACCGCCGCGCCGCAGATGTCCACGATGGAGTCCACCGCTCCCACCTCGTGGAAGTGGATCTCCTCGATGGGCACCCCGTGGACCTTCGCCTCGGCCTCGCCAATGGCCCGAAACACCTCCAGCGCGCGGGCCTTCACCTTCGGCGACAGCGTCTCCGCCGCATCGATGAGCCGCTGGATATCCTTATATGCGCGGTGCGGATGGGCCTCGCGCTCGTCCAGCACCACGTCCAGATGCGTGCCGCTGATGGCGTGGCGCGCCGCCCGGCTCACTGCCAGCTTCCAGCCCGGCACCTGCAACCCGCTGAGCGCCTGGGCGATGGCCTCCGGAGACAGGCCCAGATCCACGCCCGCCGCGAGAAACATGTCCCCCGCGATTCCGCCCACGGGCTCCAGGTAGAGGATCTTTCGCATGGCTCAGCGCCGGCCCTTGGTCCGAGAGATGAGCGCCGCGTAGAAGCCGCCCCCGAAGCCGTTGTCGATGTTCATCGTCGCCACGTTCGAGGCGCACGAGTTCACCATCGCCAGCAGCGCCGAGACGCCTTGGAAGTTCGCCCCGTAGCCCACCGAGGTCGGCACCGCCACCACCGGGATGCCCACCAGGCCTCCCAGCGCGCTCGCCAGCGCTCCTTCCATCCCCGCCACCACCACCGCCGCGTGGCAGCTCTGGATCTCCTCCCGCCGCCGCAGCAGCCGGTGGATGCCCGCCACGCCCACGTCGTACACGCGCTGGACCGTGGCGCCCATCGCCTGCGCCGTCAGCGCCGCCTCCTCCGCCACGGGGATGTCGCTCGTCCCCGCCGTCACCACCGCCACCTTCCCCGCGCGCATCTTTCCCTGCTTCAGGTGGAAGATGCGCGCGACCGGGTGGTACTCGCCCTTGGGGAAGCGGGACACCAGCGCCTCTGCCTTGTCCGGCTGCAGCCGCGTCACCAGCACCGTCTGCTTGCGTTCGATCAGGGCTCCAACGATGCCGAGGAGCTGTTCCACCGTCTTCGGCTCGCCCAGCACCACCTCGGGGAAGCCAAAACGCAGCGAGCGGTGGGTGTCCAACGTCGCGTAGCCCAACTCCGCGAATGGCAAGTCCTTGAGCTTGCCGACCGCATCGTTCACGGAGACTTTGCCGCCCTTCACCTGGGTGAGGAGCTGAGTGAGCGCCTTTTCGTCCATGCGCGCCCCTCTACCCCAAAGCACGCGGGAGGAGAACGAAGCCGAGCAGAACTCTTGAATTCAGGGGGCCAAGCTCGGGTTCAGACGCCGAGCCGCTGGAGGAGCGCCTTCGAGCTCTCCTTCTCCAGCACCAGCAGCATCCGCCCCGCTACCGGCGGCGCCGAGGCCGCCGAGAAGCGCGTCTCCAGCACCACCACCCGGCTCGTCTGCTCGCCTTCCGTCTCCCGCACCGCCCCCGCCACCACCTCCCGCGCCGTTCCCCGCCGCAGGTACGGCACCGTCGGCAGCAGCTTCCACCGCGTCAGCTTGCCAATCGCCGAAAGGCAGGCGCTCGCCACGATGTTCGCCGTCTCCGCCAGGGCGCTCTCCAGCTCCGCGGTGGCCGGCGACGAGCCCAGCAGCACCGAGCCCAGCGCCGTCCCATCCCGCGCCGGCATCACGAAGAGCATCACCCCGCGCAGCTCGCCCACCATCCCCAGCTGCACCCCGACGACGGTCTCCTCGCCGCCGAGCTCATCCACCGCATCCACCGCGCTCGTCACCAGCGCCCGGGGCACGGAGAGGTCCACCCGCTTGCCACCCACCAGCCGCGCGAGCGCATTGGCCGCGTGTCCGCAGCCGATGTTGGCCACCTCTCGCAGCACGTCGAGCTGTATCTCGCTGGGCACCAAGGCGTTCACGCGGACAGTAACCTCGGCACGTCCAGGATGAAGACCGGACGGCCACTTCCTAGAATCGTCACCCCAGAAAGGCCCGGCAGCAAGTCCAAGGGCCTCGAGAGTGGTTTCAACACCACTTCTTCCTGTCCCAACAGTCGATCCACTGCCAGTGCGACCTTCCCCGCATCCCCCTCCATCACCACGAACGGCCGCACCCCTTGCCGGAACGGCGCCGGAATGCCCAGAAGCGTATTGAGCGCATGCACCGGCAGCAGCGTATTACCGTGCGGCAGCAGCGCCGTCTCCCGGCTCTTGCTGAGCGCCTCCGCGTCCGCCTCCGTCGCCCCCAGCACCTTGGCGATCGGCAGCCCGAACACCTCCTCGCCCACCTCCACCAGCAGCAGGTGTACCACCGCCACCGTCAGCGGCAGCCGCAGCGTGAAGCGCGTGCCCTTGCCCTTCTCGCTGTCGATCTCCAGCGTGCCGCCCACGTTCTCCACCACCCGCTTCACGGCGTCCATTCCCACACCGCGGCCGGAGATCTCCGACACGTCCTTGGCGGTGGACACGCCAGGCAGGCAAGCGAGCATGAAGGCGTCGCGGTCGGACAGGCGCGCCGCCACCTCCGCCGTGATGGCGCCGCGCGCCAGCGCCGCCGCCTTGAGCTTCTCCGGGTCCATGCCCCGCCCGTCGTCCTCCACCTCGATGATCACCCGGTCCCGCGCGCGGCGCACCGAGACCTGCACCTTGCCCTTCGAGGGCTTGCCCGCCGCCTCGCGGTCCTGAGGCGCTTCAATGCCGTGGTCGATGCAGTTGCGCAGGATGTGCAGCATCGGATCCGTCAGCTCGTCCAGGATGGCCCGGTCCAGCTCGATCTCCGCGCCGGTGACGACCAGGTCCACCTCGCGCCCACGCTTGCGAGCGATGTCCCGCGCCGTCCGAGGCAGCCGGTCGGTGATGAGGGACAGCGGCGTCATGCGCGCCGACATGACCTTGTCGTGCAGGTCCTTCACCAGCGTGTGCAGCCGGTAGACGCCCTCCTCCAGCGGCGGGCGCACGTTCTCCGGCAGCTCCTTGCCCACCTCGCGCAGGCGCGCCGTGGCGAGCATCAGCTCGCCCACCGTGTCCAGGAAGTAGTCCAGCAGCTCCGTGCGCACGCGCACCGTGCGCGGCGCCGCCTCACCCGAGGCGCCACGCGGGGCCTCGGTGTTGGGCGCCGGTAATGGCGCCGGAGGGGGCGAAGAGATGACGGCCTTGATGGAGACCAGCTCCACCTCCGACACGTTCCTCAGCGCCGCCTGGATGCCCGACTCGCCCGACGCCGTCTCCACCTCGCACTGGATGAGCCCGTCCGGAATGCGCCCGGCCTTCAGCTCATCCAGCGGCGGCCGCAGCTCGGAGAGCGTCCCCAGCCCCGAGAGCCGCTTCTGCACCAGGAACGCGCGCACCCCGGGCACCTGGCACGTCGGGACGATGCGCACCTTCACCGTCCAGCGCGTCGGCGCCGGTCCCGCGACCGAGGCCTCGCCCGGAGTCGCCGCGGCTCCCGCCGCGCCCGGGGGCGGCGCTCCCACCGCCGTGTTCGGAGCGGGGGCGGCCGCCGGGTGCGCCACCACATTCGAGGCGGCGGGCGCGATGCCGATGGGAGGAGGCGTCACCTTGCCCGGCGGCGGAGCCACCCCACCCTCGGGCGTGCGCGGCACCGGCGGCGGCGTGCGCAGGGCCGTGGCCTTCATCACCCGGGTGGGCGCCGGCGCCTGGCCGGTGATGGCCGACACCCGCGCGGCCAGCTGGGACAGCAGCGCCCCAGCCTCCTCGGGCGGCTTGTTCTCCGCCACCGAGCGCACCTGCGCCAGGAGCGTGTCCGTGGCCGACAGGAGCAGGTCCACCAGCTCCCGGTTGAGCCGGCTCGAGTCCTGGCGCACGGCGTCCACCAGGTCCTCCACGCGGTGCGCCAGCGTGGCGATGGGCTCGAAGCCCATCGAGGAGGCCATGCCCTTGACGGAGTGGGCGTGGCGGAACATCGAGTCCACCGCGGCGGCCCCACCCTCCTTCTCCAGTTGGACAAGGTCTCTGCCGAGCGCCTCGAGGTGCTCGCTGGCCTCGGTGACGAAGAGCCCGAGGTACCGGGACATGTCCATCGTCATGCCGGACCTCGCTTACCGGAAACGGGCGGGCGCGCGCGCAGCGCTAGCCGTCGCCCAGCACCTTCTTCACCACGGCCAGCACGTCCTCGGCCCGGAACGGCTTGACGATGAAGTCCGAGGCTCCCGCCTCGATGGCCTCCATCACCAGGCTCTCCTGCCCGAGCGCCGAGCACATGATGACCACCGCGCCACTGTCATGCTTGAGGATTTCGCGCGTGGCCTCGATGCCGCTCTTGAACGGCATGACGATGTCCATCGTCGTGAGGTCCGGCTTGAGATCCTTGTACTTCTCCACGGCCTCGAGTCCGTTGGCCGCCTCGCCGACGACCTCGAACCCGCCGGACGCGAAGATGTCCTTGATCATGTTGCGCATGAAGATGGCGTCGTCGACGACCAGGACCCGCTTAGCCATGTGAAGCTTCGCCTCCGCCTAAGGCCTCGAGAGGAGCGCGGACACTAGCACCCGCGCATTTCAAGGGGCTACTCACTTCTGAGGGGTGAACAAGGCAACCACCGCCGCATCCAGTCCTTCCGGGTCTAGCACGGTCACCCCCAACCCCTTCAGCCTCGCCACCCCGCGCACCGCCGGCACCTGCTTGCCCGGGGCCGCCGTGCTCACCCGCTCCAACGCCTCGATACCGTCTACGTCCGTGACCAAGAATCCCAGGTCTCGCCGCCCTCGGTCCAGCAGGAGCACGCGGGAAAAAGGAGTCTGGCCCTCCGGCAACCCCAGGAGCTGACGCATTTCCACCACTGTGACGACCCGACCCCGCAGGTTCATCACCCCGGAGATGGCCGTAGGGGCGCGCGGCACCCGGGTGAAGCGCGAAGGCGGCACCACCACCTCTCGGACCGCCGAGAGCGGCAGTCCGTAGCGCTCCTTCTCGACCCGGAAGATGACGTGCCGCACGGGGGGGGCTCACTGGAGGCGGAAGCTGCGGACCACGCTCTGCAGCTCTTCGGAGGTGTTGGTCAGCTCGTTGGCCAGCATCGTCATCCGCGCCACGGCGCTGGTCTGCTCCTGGATGACCGTCTGGATGGCCTCGGTGGAGGTGGCGTTGTCCACCGCCACCTGCGAAATCTCCTGGATGGCCTTCACCATCTCCTCGCGGCCTTCCAGCTGCTCGCGGGCGCTCTCGGAGATGAGGTGCACCTTCTCGGCGCCCTTGCGCACGGTGTCGGTGATGGCGCCCATGGAGCGCACGATGTTGGTCAGGTCCTCGCGGCCCTCGGACAGCTCCTCGATGCCCTCCTTCATGGCGGACACCACGGCGGTCGACTGACCGGAGATGTCGCGCGCCAGGCGGGAGATCTGCTCGGCGGAGCGGCCCGCGCTCTCGGCCAGCTTGCGCACCTCGTCGGCGACCACCGCGAAGCCGCGGCCGTACTCGCCCGCGCGCGCCGCCTCGATGGTGGCGTTGAGCGCCAGGAGGTTCGTCTGCTGCGCCACCTGGGTGATGGCGTCGACGATCTTCGAGATCTCCTGCGTCTTCTCACCGAAGGCGAACACCTGCTGGCTCGCGGCCTCGATGCGGTTGAACACCTTCTTCACCTTCTCGCCGGCGAGCAGGGCCGCCTTCGAGCCGTCCTCGGCCGCGCTGCTCGTCTCCGCCACGGTGCGCGCCGCGTCCTCGGCGCTGGCCGCCGTGCGCTGGATGGAGCGGGCCATGGAGGTAATCACCGTGGAGGCCTTGCTCACCAGTTGGGACTGGGCCTCGGCGCCGTCGGCGATCTTCTTCATCGACGAGCCCACTTCCTCCGTGGAGCCGTTGACGTTCTCCGCCGAGCGCTGCAGGTCGATGGCGGTGTCCGCCACGCTCTTGGCGGTGTCCTGAATCTTTCCCACCAGCTCGCGCAGGTTCTCCTGCATCCGGCCGATGGCGTTGGTCAGCTCATCGATTTCATCGCGCGGGGTGGAGGGCTCGGCGTCCACGGGCTTGGACAGGTCGCCCTGGGAGATCTCGAACGCGGAGCGCGACAGCACGCGCACGCGGTTCACCCGCGCCAGCAGCCTGGGCAGCGTGGCCGCCGCCGTCAGGGTGATGACGATGGCGACGGGCAGCTGCACCCGCAGGCGCACATCGAAGCGCTGCAGGATGATGAGCGCGCACGTCAGCGCCGCGCCGAGCAGCACGTAGCCGGTGAGGATCTTCCGCTGTAGCGAGAGGACCCGCTCGGTGCCGGTGGGCTCCACGGAGCGCAGAAGCCGCTGCACGGGCTCGCGGCGTGGGGTGAGGCCAGGAGTGAGTTCGTCGCGAAGGGGGCGGCGCACGGTGGGCTGTTCCGGGGTTACGGCAGAAGCGTCCTGCGGGTTTAGCCTTGCCGTCCGGCAGGGTCAATCTACCCGCCCATTAGAACGGAAATGATCGAAGCCCGCTGGAGGGGCGATCAACCGTCCGTCGGGGTCGCGCAGTACCCGGCGGCGCTCTCGGGTGAGCCGGCCAATCCGGGTAACGCGCTGTGCCGCCCGAGCGCAGGCCCGCTCGAAGGCCTTCACCCGAGCGGGAGGCAGCGCCAGCAGCAGCTCGTAGTCCTCGCCTCCCGCCAGCGCCCCCTCGGGCCCCAGGGCCGCACGCACCGCGGGTGTGATGGGCAGGTGGGCAAGCTCCACCTCCGCGCCTACACCCGAGGCCTCGCAGAGGTGTCCCAGGTCCTGCGCCAGCCCATCGGAGATGTCCAAGGCGGCGGAGGCGAAGCGGGAGGCCAGGCGCCCCAGCGCCACCCGGGGAACGGGGCGACGCTGCCGGAGGACGGCGGGACCTCGGCGCTTGCCGGCCTGGAGCTGGTTCAGCCCCAGCCGCGCCTCTCCCAAGGTCCCGGACATATAAAGGAGGTCTCCCGGCCGGCCGCCCGAGCGTGTCAGCGGCGACCGCTGGAGCTCTCCGGCGGCGGTGACGGTGATGGAGAGCTCACGCGCGGAGGTGAAGTTGCCGCCCACGAGCGCGATGCGGTGCTCCCGCGCCAGCGTGCTCATGCCCCGCGCCAGCCGCAACAGCGCCCGCTCGGGGAAGTCCTTCGGCAGGGCCAGCGCGCACAGGAACCAGCGCGGCGTGGCGCCCATGGCGGCCAGGTCGGACAGGTTCACCGCCAGCGCCTTGTGGCCGATGTCCTCGGGAGAGAAGTGCGCGCGGGTGAAGTGGACGTCCTCCACCACCGCGTCCGTGGTGACGCACAGCGCGCCGCGCGAGGGCGCCAGCACCGCGCAGTCGTCTCCCGGGCCCAGCGGCACGCGCGCCCGGGGAAACTCCGCCAGGAACCGCTCGATGAGGGAGAACTCACCGCGCATGAGCGCCTCCAGGGCCCGGACTCAGAAGCGGTCCGGCTCGGGCATGGGCGGCAGCACGTGGACCGCTCCATCTCCCGTCTGCGGCGGGCGCGCTGGCAGCACCACCGTGAAGCACGAGCCCTCGCCCGGCACGCTCGTGACGAGCACCTTGCCGCCGTGCCCCTCCACGAAGCGCTTCACGATGGCCAGCCCCAGCCCCACGCCTCCGAACTCCCGGGTGGAGCTGGAGTCCACCTGGTAGAAGCTCTGGAAGATGCGCTCGAAGTGGTCTTCCCGGATGCCGACGCCAGTGTCCTCGACGTCGATGCGGTAGCCCGTCGCCTCCAGCTCCGGCTGCGGCCCCACCTCGGAGACCCGGACGCGCACGCCGCCCTGCACGGTGAACTTCACCGCGTTGGCCAGCAGGTTCACCAGCACCTGCTGCAGCCGCCCCTTGTCCGCCAGCACCCGGGGCTGCCGGTGCTCGGGCAGCCGCACGTCCACGTTGAGCCCCTTGCGCTTGGCCTGGGGCGTCACGCTCGACACCGCCGTCACGACGATCTCCGCCGCGTCCACCGGCGCGAAGGCCAGCCGCAGCTTGCCCGCGTCCAGCTGGCTGATGTCCAGGATGGAGGTGATGAGGTCCAACAGCGTGCGCCCCATCTCCGTGATGGACTGCACGCACTGGCGCTGCTCGGTGTTGAGCGGCCCGGTGAGCCCCTCGGACAGCAGCTCCGAGTACGCGATGATGGAGGCCAGGGGCGTGCGCAGCTCGTGGCTCACGGTGCCCAGGAAGCTGGACTGCATCCGGTCCACCTCCCGCAGCCGCTTGTCGAGCACCGCCATGCGCGCGTCTCGCACCTCCAGCTCGCGGTGGATCTCCCCCGCCGACTCGAGCTGGATGCGGCTGGCGAGCCACGAGCGGTGCCCCGCCACCATCAGCCCCTCCACCACCCGGGAGAAGTACGCCACCGCCCGCGCCAGCGGCGAGGGGGCGGTACCCGCTCGCATCAGGTCCAGGCGTTCCCAGGGCAAGGCCGCCTGCTCCTCGGGCGTGAGAGGACCGAAGAGCACGCGCCCCAGCTCGGCCCCCTCCCAGCGCACCGGCAGCACCAGGTAGCGCGGGCCCGAGGGACAGGAGAGCACCGCCAGCGTGGCGCCCGCGCCCAGCGGCGCCCGGGCCGCGCACTGCTCGGCCCCGGAAGCCCCCGAGGTGGCGTGGGCACAGAAGGCCCCGGAGGGCCCCTCGGCGCCCGTCACACGCGTGCCCCGCAGGTCCAGCACCTGCGCGCCCGCGCCATGCAGGGTGACGAAGCCCTTCACCACCTCTTCGAAGGAGTGCTGATCAAACAGCTCCGCCAGCGGCGGCTCGCGCAGCAGGAGGGAGTCCGGGCGAGGAGGCGGCGGGGCCCCCCAGGGGGAATGTCCCTGATCTCCATTCATCCCTCACCACCTTGGGAGGCACCTTCGGCCTCGTAACGCCCCGCCAGCTTCGTGCCCGCGAGGTTCATGTGACGGAAGATCCGGCCCAGGAACTCCTCTTCCCCCAGGCCAATGTTGCGCGCCAGCCGGGTGTCCGCGTCAAGCCGTACCCAAGCCGACTGCATCAGCTCGTGGAACGTCTCGCACACCCCTTCACCCCGCAGGGCCACCGCCCCCACCACCGGCTCCCGGCCCCGCTGGCGCACCCGCTCCAGCTCCTCATCCGTCCGGGTGTCGGGCAAGTCCCGCTTGTTGAACTGGATGACCACGGGCACCCGGTCCGGATCCAACCCGTTCTCCCGCATGTCCTCGCGCAGGCTGTGCCAGTACCGGTTGTTCTCCTCGGTGGCGCTGCGGCGGCTGTCGGCGACGAAGGCCACCGCGTCGGCCGAGCGCAGGACGATGCGGCGCGTCGCGACATGCACCACCTGCCCGGGCACCGTGAGCAGCTTCACCTTCACGTTGTACCCGTTGGAGGAGGAGAAGAAGACGGGCAGCACGTCGAAGAAAAGCGTGCGGTCGTCCCGGGTCTCCACGGACAGCAGCCGACCACGCACCTCGGGCCGCGCGCGGGCATAGAGCTGGCGCAGGTTGGTTGTCTTCCCACTGAGCCCAGGCCCGTAGTAGACGATCTTCAGTGTGAGCTCGCGCTGGGCGTGGTTGAGTTGCAAGGGCGGGGATCGGGCGAGCAGAAGAGCAGGGATGTCACCTCCCCCGCCACGGCTCCCCGTTTCTTATATGAGGGTGTCCGCCAATGAAAAGCCGTCTGGGGCGCTCTTAGGGGGAGCAGGCGTGGTGCTTGGAATGCCAGGCGCCGGTGTGCAGTTTGCTTGAGTCCGGCTCCTCATGACAGCTGAGGGGAAATGTGCGCGGAAACACTCCGTGCATGGCTACCGGTCAAACGGTTAGGATCGCAGCGCGACGGAGGAGCAAGGCGATGACGATGAAGCAGGTGGACCCCGGCGTCGAGGCCGGTACGGTGCCGGTGCTGGAGCCCAACAGCCTGCCCAATGACTTGGTCTCGGCGTTGAAGATGGCGCAGCCGAGTGACGAGGACATGGGTACGGTGGCGGCCCTGCGCGCCAGCTCCGATCCCTGGAAGAGCCGGGGCGAGACGCAGGAGGAGAGCCTGCAGGCGCTCACCCAGCTGCGCCCCTACATCCAGGTGGCGAAGCTGCAGAGCCAGGTGGTGGGCTACGTGACGGTGGAGCGCGACGGCCCGGTTCCGGGCGCGGCGTACATGCGCAACATCGTCGTGCGGCCGGACCTGCGCAAGCGCGGCCTGGGCATGGTGTTGCTCAACCACGCCGTCAACACGGCGCGCGACATGTACCGCAAGACGATCGCGCTCCGCGTGGATCCGGCCAACGGGCCGGCGGTGAGCTTCTACCGCAAGGCGGGCTTCACCACCGTGGCGACGGTGGTGTCCAAGAAGTCCGGCAAGCTGCGCCTGTTGATGTCCCGCGAGCTGTAGTCCCCGGCTTGCGCCCCGGCGGGAGGAGAGCGCTGTCCTCCCGCCCTTTGCCCCGAGGTGGCCCCACCGGTCGCCAGGGAGAGTCTCCACCATGAAAACCTCTGCCGAGCACCTGCTGGCCGGCCCCTGGGGGCTGCCCGGGAACCTCGATGCGGAGCTGGCCCGCGCGCTGGAGCAGGAGGACTACGGCACCGCGCTGGCCCTGCTGCGAGACGCGCTGCCCGCCTCACCCGAGCCCCGGTTGCTGGTGCTGCTGGCCTTCGTGCGATTCCAGGATGCGCAGGAGGTGATGGTCACGGAGCTGCTGCCCGCGTGCCAGGAGGCGCTCGGGTTGCTGGAGCGCGCCGCCGAGGCGGGCCTGCCGTGGGACGTGGTGGCCCCGCTGCGCGAGGAGGTGGAGCGCGTGCTGGCGGAGGAGACGGCTCATGAGCTGAAAGCCGAGCGCATGACGCCCGAGCTGGCGCGGAGCGCGCCCCTGGAGCAGGTGCTCGAGGCCGCCAGCCGCCTGCGCGCCGCGAACCCCGCTCGCGCCGCCGAGCTCTTCCTCGTGGCCGCGAGCCGGGACACTCCCGAGCGCGCCCCCATCCACCGCACCGACGCGGGCATTGCCCTGCACCAGGCCGGCCGCTTCGAGGAGGCACGCCCGCTGCTGGAGGCCGCCCTGGGGCTCGACTGGGCCTCCTCGGCGCTCTGGCCGGAGCGCCTCCACGTGGACTGGGCCGCCACGCTTCTGTTGGAGCAGGCCCACGCCGCGGGCAACACCGCGGCCTTCGAGTCCCTCTGGGACCGAGCGCTCATCCTGAGCCGCCAGCTCCAGCACCCCTTCCCCTCCAACTGGCTCAACCAGGAGCGCCTGCTCGCGCTGCTGATTGATCGCGGGGATGGCGCCCGCGCCGCCCATGTGGCCACCCGCATCGAAGCCAGCCGGGACTACCTGCCCCGGGCCCTGGCCGCCCAGGTCACACAGGCACGCACCCTGGCCCGACAACAGTCACAGCCAGTGTCCTGACGGCGTTTTACAGGGTATGGATTATCATTCTGTGCCTGTTTTCCCTTTTTTGAACCCCGAGCAGACGCGGGTCCCTTCATGAAGCCCATCGCGGAACTGCTGCGCTACCTGTCGCACCCGGACATCACCGAGATCGCCCTGACGACGGGGCGATGCACGATGATCAAGAGCCTCAACGGCTACGAGCCGGTGGATGGCGCCGTGCTGACCGATGAGGAGCTGAACCGAACGCTGCTCACCATGGTGGGGCCGGCGCGCACGGCCGCCGTGTCGGAGAAGCCCATCAAGTGGGCGGTGCGTGCCGAGGGTGTGGCCACGCTGGCCGTCATCGCCGTGCGCCGGGGAGAGGGCCTCAGCCTGCGCCTGCTGCGCTCGGGGGAGACGTCCACGCCCACGGTGTCCCCGCGCTCGGCGGAGGGAGAGTCGCGACTGGCGGAGACGACGCCCGCGCCCGGCTCCACGGTGGGGGCCGACACCTCGCTGCCCGCCGAGGCCGCCGAGGCTCGCCCCTTGGTGCCCGCTTCGATTGCCCCCGTGATTCCGCCCCTGCGCCCGTCCGAGACCAACCTGCGGGTGATCAAGGCGACGGCGATGTTCGGGCAGTCGCAGGTACACACTTCGGCTCCCGTCCCTCCTCCGCCTCCCGCGGCGCGCATCGAGACCGCGCCAGCCCCGGCCGCCCGGCCACCGCCTCCGCCTCCGCCGCTCGCCGCTCGCATCGAGGCCGTGCCCGCACCTGCCCCGGCGGTCCGTCCACCGCCTCCGCCACCCGCCGCCCGCATCGAGGCCGTACCCGCTCCGGAGGCTCGCCCCGCTCCGCCGCCTCCGCCGCCCGCTGCCCGCACCGAGGCCGCGCCCGCCCCCGAGGCACGCCCCGTTCCGCCACGCGCGAGACCGGACTTCTGGAGGGATCTGCCCGCGCTGCTGGAAGAGGCCCGACGCCTGGGCGCGAGCGACCTGCACGTGGTGGCGGAGCGGCCCGCGCTGTTCCGCGTGGCGGGCGAGCTGAAGTCCGACGGTGAGGTGCTCTCCGCCGAGAAGGTGGAGTCGTGGCTGCTGGCGCAGGTACCCGCGAGGCTGCGGCCGGTGCTGGAGCGCGAGGGCAGCTGCGACTTCGCGCTGGAGACCGAGGCCCACGGCCGCTTCCGGGTAAACGTGAGCCGTCAGCGCACCGGGCTCAAGGGCTCGTTCCGAGTCCTCGCCCGGGAGCTTCCCGCGCTGGAGTCGCTCGGGCTGCCGCCGGAGCTTGCCCAGGCGACGCGCCACGCCCAGGGCCTCGTGCTCCTCACGAGCCCCGCCGGCCACGGCAAGACGAGCACGGTGGCGGCGCTGGTGGACCTGCTCAACCGCGAGACGAAGCGCCACGTGCTCACGCTGGAAGAGCCAGTGGAGTACGTCCACCCGCGCAAGAAGGCGCTGGTGAGCCAGCGCGAGGTGGGCACGCACACCCGCTCCCTGGCCACCGCGCTTCGCGGCGCGCTGCGCGAGGATCCGGATGTCCTCGTCGTGGGCGAGCTGCGCGACCTGGAGACGGCGCGCGTGGCGCTGGCGGCGGTCGAGCGAGGGCACCTGCTCCTCAGCACGATGAACGCGCCGAACGCGGCGGTGGCCCTCACCCGGCTCATCGAGCTGTTCCCGCCGGCGGAGCAGGCGCAGGTACGGCTCACGCTGGCCTCCCACCTGCGGCTCATCGTCAGCCAGCGGCTGCTGCCGCGCGCGGATGGGGCGGGGGTGGTGGCGGCCACCGAGGTGCTGCCGGGTTCGGCGGCGCTGGGTCAGCTCCTGCGCGACACCTCTCAGTCCCTTCCCGCCTCGCTCCAGCAGCGTGCCAAGGGCTTGGGCCTGAGCCGCCTGGACGATTCGCTGGCGAACCTGGTGCGCGCGGGGAAGGCGACGCTGGAGGTCGCCCAGAGCTTCTCCGAGTCCCCCGAGGCGTTGGAGGCCGCGGTGACGGGCAAGGGGCCTGGACCTGGAGCGCCACCGCTGAGTCCCGAGCCCGGGACGAACGGGCAGGGGGTGAGCAAGGTCGGCTCGTTGCTGGGCCGCCGGAGCGCGTGAGAGGAGCGCCATGACGACCCCGCGCCTGTCTCCGCTCTTCGACGCGCTCCTGGCCGAGAAGGGCAGCGATCTGCACCTGAGCATCGGCCATCCTCCGCTGGGCCGCATCCGTGGGGAGCTGACGCCCCTGCGCGAGGCGCCGCTCACGGCCTCCGAGGTGGAGGCACTGCTCTTCGAGCTCCTCAGCCCGGAGCAGAAGCACCAGCTCACCGAGGCGATGGACCTGGACTTCTCCTACAGCTACGGGACGAAGGCCCGCTTCCGCGCCAACTGCTTCCACAAGGTGACGGGGCTGGCGGCGGTGTTCCGTCCCCTGCCGGGCAAGGTGCCTTCGCTTGCGGAGCTGAGCGTGCCAGAGGCGGTGCGCAAGCTGGCCGAGCGCCGGGGCGGACTGGTCCTCGTCACCGGCCCGAAGGGCAGTGGCAGGTCCACCACGCTGGCGGCGATGGTCCACCACATCAACCAGACGCGCCACGTCCACATCCTCACGCTCGAGGAGCCGGTGGAGTTCATCCACGAGCCGGCGAAGGCGCAGGTGACCCAGCGCGAGGTGGGGCCGCACGCCGCCAGCTTCGCCGCGGCCCTGCGCTCGGCGGAGCGCGAGGATGCGAACGTCGTACACGTCGGAGAGCTGTGTACTCCGGAGACGATTCGGCAGGCGCTGGAGCTCGCGGACGCGGGCGTGCTGGTGCTGGCCTCAGCGCACACACTTGGCGCTTCGGCCACGATCGAGCGCCTCCTTAGTGCGTTCCCCGAGGAGGAGCAGCCGGGGATTCGTGGAAGGTTGGCGGACAACCTCGCGGGCATCCTCTCGCAGCAGCTCGTCCGCACGGCGGATGGCAAGGGGCGCGTGGTGGCGATGGAGGTGCTCCTTGGCGGCGGCGCCATCGCTGCGTTGATCCGCGAGGGCAACCTGTCCCCGCTCGCCGGCAAGTCGCAGCCGCTCGACCAGCACCTGGAGAAGCTGGTGGCGGCGGGAACGGTGGCGCCCGAGGCCGCGCTGGAGAAGGCACAGGACCGCGAGGCCTTCACCAAGACGCTCCAGCGCCTCAAGCCGGGCTTCGTTCCACCCGCGACAAGCACCCCTGTACCGCAGTCGTAGTGCGTGGGAGGAAACCCTCCTCGGGTGAACACTCCTTCGCGCCCACGTCCCCTTAGGCCGCCACGCTCCTTTAGACAGCGGCCATGCGCCTCACCTGCCTCCGTGGACGTGCGCCCCTGGCACTCACGTGCCTGTTGCTCCTCGTTGCCTCCTGCCGTGGCTCCCTGAGCTGCGCCAGCGGAGGCGCGCAGGCGCCCACGGGGCCGCGCGTCTATGTCAGCAACGAGGAGTCCAACGACATCTCCGTCATTGACCCGTCGACGGATCAGGTCGTCGCCACCGTCTTCGTGGGCAAGCGCCCCCGGGGGCTCCGGCTCAGCCCCGACGGCAAGACGCTCTACGTGGCCGTGAGCGGCTCGCCCCGCGCCCCTCCAGGCGTGGACGAGAGCACCCTGCCCCCTCCGGACCGGAGCGCCGATGGCATCGCGCTCGTGGACGTGGCCACGCTCGAGCTCGTCAAGACGCTGGAGAGCGGCAATGACCCGGAGACGTTCGACATCACCCCCGACGGCAAGCACCTGTTCGTCTCCAATGAGGATGCGGCCCTCGCCTCCGTGGTGGAGCTCGCCTCGGGCCGGGTGACGCGCACCGTACCCGTCGGCCGCGAGCCCGAGGGCGTCACCACGCGGCCCGATGGCCGGGCCGTCTACGTCACCAGCGAGCAGGACAGCCAGGTCTTCGTCCTCGACACCTCGAGCCATGAGGTGGTGGCGCGCATCCCCACCGGTGACAGGCCTCGCTCCGTCGCCTTCACCCCGGACAGCACGCGCGCCTACATCGCCGCGGAGTTCGGCCGCACCATCACCGTGGCCGATGCCCGAGAGCACCGCGTCCTCACCACCATCCCCATCGAGCCCGCGAGCGCCAGGCCCATGGGCACCGCGCTCTCTCCGGATGGCCGGACGCTGTACGTCACCCACGGTCGCGGAAAGTCCCTCTCCTTCATCGACATCGCGAGCAACCAGGTCGTCCGCACCGTGGAGGACGTAGGCACCCGCCCCTGGGGCATCGGCGTCAGCCCCGACGGCCGCAAGCTCTACACCGCCAACGGTCCCTCCAACGATGTCGCCGTCATCGACGCCCAGTCGGGCGCGGTGCTCAAGCGCATCCGCGTGGGCACCCTGCCCTGGGGCATCGCCGTCGCACGCTAGGCGTTGGGTCTCCCGCCCGACACCCTACCCTTTGGGTAGTCAACACTGTGGCTCGTACCTAGGTGCAGGAAGCGAAACCGCTCACCCGAACTTCTTACAAAGAGTCCATACGCTGGAGCGCGTATGCCGCTCCCCGCGCAGGACACCTCCAGCTCACCGCCCGCCCTGAACTCCGTTCTCGGGACGCGTGCGCTCCTCGTCGCGCTCGTCCTCGCGCTCCTGCCCGCCTGCAAGGACAAGAGTCCGAAGCCGCCCGCCTCTACCGCCTCGGGCGCCAAGAGCCCTCAGCTCGACAAGGCCCAGTTCGACGTCTCCCAGCTCCAGGAGGATGACACCCAGTGGGTCATGGCGGCGAAGAACCACGCCAACACCCGCTTCAGCCGCCTCACGGACATCAACGCCACCAACGTGAAGGACTTGAAGGTGGCGTGGACGTACTCCACCGGCTTCGTGCGCGGACACGAGGCCGCGCCGCTCGTGGTGGGCGACACGATGTACGTCGTCACCCCGTTTCCCAACCATCTGGTCGCGCTGGACCTCTCCAAGGAGGGCGCGCCGATGAAGTGGGTGTACGAGCCCCAGCCCTCCCCGGCCGCCCAGGGCGTGGCCTGCTGTGACCACGTCAACCGCGGCGCGGCCTACGCCGACGGGCGCCTCTTCTACAACACGCTCGACAACCACACCGTGGCCGTGGACGCGCAGACGGGCAAGGAGCTGTGGAAGACGAAGCTCGGCGACATCAACAAGGGCGAGACGATGACCATGGCCCCGCTGGTCGTGCGCGACAAGGTCATCGTCGGCAACAGCGGCGGCGAGTTCGGCGTGCGCGGGTGGGCGGCGGCGCTCTCCACGAAGACGGGCGCCGTGCTGTGGCGCGCCTACAGCACCGGGCCGGACTCGGACGTGCTCATCGGCCCCAACTTCAAGCCCTTCTACGAGCAGGACCGTGGCAAGGACCTGGGCGTCAAGAGCTGGCCTCCCGAGCAGTGGAAGATCGGCGGCGGCACCGTGTGGGGGTGGCTCTCGTACGACCCCGAGCTGGACCTCCTCTATTACGGCACCGGCAACCCCGGCCCGTGGAACCCCGAGCAGCGCCCCGGCGACAACAAGTGGACGTGCGGCATCTTCGCGCGCAAGCCGGACACCGGCGAGGCCGTGTGGTTCTACCAGTGGAGCCCGCACGATCTGTTCGACCATGACGGCATCAACGAGGCCATCATCACGAACCTCACCGTCAACGGCCAGCCGCGCAAGGTGCTCATCCACCCCGGGCGCACCGGCTACGTGTACGTGCTGGACCGCGCCACCGGCGAGGTGCTCTCGGCCGTTCCCTTCGCGCACATCACCACCAGCAAGGGCGTGGACCTGAAGACGGGCAAGCTCGTCCCCGTGCTGGAGAAGAGCCCGGGCCTGGGCAAGACGGTGCGCGACATCTGCCCCGCGGCGCCGGGCGCCAAGGACTGGTCCCCCGCCGCCTTCTCGCCGCAGACGGGGCTGCTCTACATCCCCGGCAACAACCTCTGCCAGGACGAGCAGGGCCTGGAGGCCAACTACATCGCCGGCACACCGTACCTCGGCGCCAACGTGCGGATGTACCCGGGCCCTGGCGGCAATGGCGGCGAGTTCATCGCCTGGGATGTCCTCAACGGGAAGAAGGTGTGGAGCATCCCCGAGCTGTTCCCCGTCTTCAGCGGCGCGCTGGTCACCGCCGGGGACGTGGTCTTCTACGGAACGATGGATGGCTGGTTCAAGGCGCTCCACGCGCGCACCGGCCAAGAGCTGTGGAAGTTCAAGGTGGGCTCCGGAATCATCGGCCAGCCCATCACCTTCCGAGGACCGGACGGCACGCAGTACGTCTCCGTGCTCTCCGGCGTGGGGGGCTGGGCCGGCGCCATCGTCGCGGGCCAGTTGGATCCACGCGACCAGAGCGCCGCGCTGGGCTTCGCCAACGCCATGAAGGAGCTGCCCAAGTACACCACCCGGGGCGGCATGCTCTACACCTTCCGCCTGCCATGAGGATGCCCGTGATCGCCCAGACGCTCGCGGTCCTGCTCCTGCTGGGAGCCGCGCCCTCCACCGAGCCGCCCGCCGCGCCGCCCGAGCGCGTGCTGCGCGTGTGCGCGGACCCCAACAACCTGCCCTTCTCCAACCAGCGCCAGGAGGGCCTGGAGAACCGGCTCGCCGAGCTGCTCGCGCGCGAGCTGAAGGCCACCGTGCAATACACGTGGTGGGCCCAGCGCCGTGGCTTCATCCGCAACACCCTCAAGGCGGGCCTGTGCGACGTGGTGCTCGGAGTGCCCGCGGACTTCGAGCTGGCGCTCACCACGCGGCCCTACTACCGCTCCACCTACGTCTTCGTGTACCGCAAGGACCGAGGGCTGAAGCTGGGCTCGCTGGAGGATGAGGCGCTGCGCACGCTGAAGGTCGGCGTCCACCTGATCGGCGACGACATGGCCAACACGCCGCCCGCGCACGCGCTCGCCCGGCGCGGCATCGTGAACAACGTCGTCGGCTACACCCTCTATGGCGACTACACGCAGGAGAACCCGCCCTCGGCGCTCATCGAAGCGGTGCGCCGGGGCGAGGTGGACGTGGCCATCGCCTGGGGGCCCCTGGCTGGCTACTTCGCCCTGCGGCCCGGGCCGGAACTGGAGGTCGTGCCCGTCCAGCCTCGCAAGGACACCGCCACCGGGCTGCCCTTCGTGTTCGACATCTCCGTGGGCGTGCGTCGCGGGGACAAGGCGCTGAAGGCGGAGCTGGAAGCCGCGCTCTCCCGCCGCCGCCCCGAGGTGGAGGCGCTGCTCACCGAGTACGGCGTGCCTCGTCCCTGAAGGAAGCCCTCATGCACGCGCTCCCCGCCCGACACTTCCTCCCGTGCCTCTGCCTGCTGGGCCTGGTGCTTGGCTCGTGCGAGCGGGAGCACCGCCGCTTCCAAGAGCTGGCGCCCTCCTCGCGCCCGGCGGACGCCGTCCAGATGAGCGAGCTGCAACCCGGCGAGCCCACGCCACGCCCTCAAACCCAGGCCCAGTACGAGGAGAACGCCTACGCCCTCAACGAGGGCAAGCGGCTCTACCAGTGGTTCAACTGCTCGGGCTGCCATGCCCAGGGTGGAGGCGGCATGGGCCCTCCTCTCATGGACGCCAAGTGGCGCTATGGCAGCGAGCCGGAGAACATCTACGCCACCATCGTGGAGGGACGCCCCAACGGCATGCCCTCCTACCGGGGGAAGATTCCCGACCAGCAGGTCTGGCAGATCGTCGCCTATGTGCGCTCGATGAGCGGGCTGCTGCGCACGGATGTGGCGCCCAGCCGCGCCGACTCGCTCAGCGTCAAGCCCCCGGAGGCGATGAAGGCCGAGGAGAAGCCCACTCCCGCGCCGGTGGAGCAGGAGCGATGAAGGGGTGGGCCCTGCTCTGCGCGCTCCTGCTGGCGGGCTGCCGGGGAGCCGCCCAGTCCGTGCTGGAGCCCGCGGGCCCCAGCGCGGCGCGCATCCACGCGCTGTGGAACGTCTTCCTGGCGATCTGCACGGGCGTCTTCGTCCTCGTGGTGGTGACGATGCTGCTGGCCGTGCTCCGCCGCCGCGTGGATCCGGAGATCGGCTCCAGCCCTCCGGAGGTGGACGCGGAGGCCCTGCTCCCCAAGGAGAAGCGCGCCCACCTTCACGCGAAGGCCGTGGAGCCCGCCACCGAGCGCCGACTGGCCCAGTGGGTGGCCACCGCCGCGGCGTTGACGGTGGTGCTCCTGCTGGTGCTGCTGGTGACCAACACGCTCACGGGCAAGGCCCTGGCGGCGCTGCGCTCCGAGCATGCGCTGGAGGTGGAGGTGGTGGGCCACCAGTGGTGGTGGGAGTTCAAGTACCGCGACCCCGAGCCCTCGCGGCTGCTCAATACCGCCAATGAGCTGCACATCCCCGTGGGCCGGCCCGTGGCCCTGAAGCTCACCTCGCGCGACGTCATCCACAGCTTCTGGGTGCCCAACCTCGCCGGCAAGCGGGACCTCATCCCCGGCCAGGAGAACACCCTGCTCCTGCAAGCGGACAAGCCCGGCGTCTACCGCGGGCTGTGCGCCGAGTTCTGCGGCCACCAGCACGCGAAGATGGCCTTCCTCGTGGTGGCCGAGCCGCCCGAGGCGTTCGAGAAGTGGCGCGAGCACCAGCTCCAGCCCGCCGCGCCGCCGATGGAGCTGCTCACCCAGCGCGGCCAGCAGGTGTTCCTCACCGGCCCGTGCGTGCTGTGCCACGCCATCCAGGGCACGAGCGCCTCGGCCACGGTGGGCCCCAACCTCACGCACCTCGCCAGCCGTCAGACGCTCGCCGCCGCCACGCTGCCCAATGTGCGCGGCCACCTCGCGGGGTGGATCCTCAACTCGCAGAGCCTCAAGCCGGGGAACAAGATGCCGCCCATCACCCTGCCACCGGAGGACCTGCACGCGCTGCTGGCTTACCTGGAGAGCCTGAAATGAGCTCCGGGTCCGTCCTCCCCTCGCCGGCCCTGCCGGACGCGCCGCCCCTGGAGTCCGAGGCCGAAGCGCGCGAGCGGGCGCAGCTCGAGCGCACCTGGAGCCCGCTCGGGGGCCTCAAGGGCTGGCTGAGCGACGTACACCACACCACGATCGGCCGGCGCTTCATCGTCACCGCCTTCATCTTCTTCCTGCTCGGGGGCGTGGAGGCGCTGGTGATGCGGCTCCAGCTCGCGCGGCCGGAGAGCACGGTGCTCGGGCCGGACCTGTACAACCAGGTCTTCACCATGCACGGCAGCACGATGATGTTCCTGTTCGCCGTGCCCATGATGGAGGGCGTGGGACTGCTGCTGGTGCCGCTGATGATCGGCACGCGCAACGCGGCGTTCCCCCGGCTCAACGCGTTCGCCTATTACACGTACCTCATCGGCGGGCTGCTGATGAACGTGAGCTTCCTGCTCGACATGGGCCCGGACACCGGGTGGTTCGCCTACGTGCCGCTCTCGGGCCCCGAGTACTCGCCCGGCAAGCGCGTGGACGTGTGGGCGCAGATGATCACCTTCACGGAGCTGTCCGCCCTGGCCGGCTCCGTCAACATGATCGCCACCATCTTCAAGCTGCGGGCGCCGGGCATGTCCCTCAACCGCATGCCCCTGTTCGTGTGGGCCCAGCTGGTGAAGGCCTTCATGATCCTCTTCTCGATGCCGGCGGTGATGCTCGCCAGCCTCTACCTGGCGATGGACCGGCTCATCGGCACGCACTTCTTCAACCCGGCCGAGGGAGGAGACGCGCTGCTGTGGCAGCACCTGTTCTGGTTCTTCGGCCACCCCGAGGTCTACATCATCTTCCTGCCCGCCCTGGGCATCCTCTCCTCGGTGCTGGCGGTGTTCGCGCGCCGGGAGATCTTCGGCTACCTGCCCATGGTGCTGGCGATGGTCGCCATTGGCTTCATCGGCTTCGGGCTGTGGGTCCACCACATGTTCGCCACCGGGCTGCCGCAGCTCGGCCAGAGCTTCTTCACCGCCGCCAGCCTCATGGTGGCCGTGCCCAGCGGGGTGCAGATCTTCTGCTGGCTGGCCACGCTGTGGGGCGGGAAGCTGCGGCTGCGCCTGCCGCTGTATTGGATCCTCGCCTTCTTTGCCCTCTTCGTGTTCGGCGGCCTGAGCGGGGTGATGCTCGGCGCCTATGCGCTGGACCTGCAGGTCCACGACACCTTCTTCGTCGTCGCCCACTTCCACTACGTGCTCATCGGCGGCGCCGTCTTCCCGCTCTTCGGCGGCTTCTACTACTGGTTCCCCAAGTTCACTGGGCGGATGCTGAGCGAGCGGCTGGGCAAGTGGCACTTCTGGCTCTTCTTCGCAGGCTTCAACCTCACCTTCTTCCCCATGCACTACCTGGGGCTGATGGGCATGCCCCGCCGCGTCTACACCTACGCCCCGGACCGCGGGTGGACGGACCTCAACCTGCTGGCCACCGTGGGCACCTTCATCATGGCGGTGGGCCTCGTGCTGTTCGTGGTCAACGTCTTCTGGAGCCGCAAACGCGGCGCCGTGGCCGGTGACAACCCGTGGGATGCCGACACACTCGAGTGGGCCACCTCCTCTCCCCCGCCGCCGTACAACTTCCTGCACCTGCCCACGGTGCGCGGGCGCTACGCGCTGTGGACCCAGGCGGTGGACCAGCCCATCGTCACCGGCGTGCGGAGTGATCGGCCCGAGGTGCTCGTCACCCGGCTGATGGACGCCGAGCCGGACCACCGCATGGAACAGCCGGGGCCCTCGCTGTGGCCGCTCGCGGTGGCGCTGAGCAGCGGGGTGGCGTTCACCGTCTCCATCTTCACGCCCTGGGGCATCGTCATCGGCGCCGGGTTGGCCCTCATCACGCTCACCGGCTGGTTCTGGCCGAAGAAGCCCTACCGGGAAGAACTCCTCGAGGAGCAGCCGTGAACCGCCGCCGGACCCTCGACGTCTCGCACCTGCCGACCTTCGCGTTCGGCCAGCGCGACCCGCTGTGGTGGGGCGTGATGGGGTTGATTGTCATCGAGAGCACCGTCTTCGTCCTGGGCCTCGCCTCCTACTTCTACATCCGAGGCAACCACTTCGAATGGCCGCCCTCGGGCAGTGACCCCATCATCCGGGTGCTGGCCACCGTCAACATGGGGCTCCTGCTCCTGAGCTGCCTGCCCATGCACTGGGCCAACACGTCCGCCTTGAAGCGAAAGCTCCGGGGGATGCGTTGGGGACTCGTCCTCGCCAGCCTCCTGGGACTGGCCTTCCTCGCCATCCGCATCATCAACATGCAGGCCGTGGGCTTCCGCTGGGACAGCCATGCCTACGGCTCCATCTTCTTCACCCTCGTGGGCCTACACACCGTCCACATCATCGCGTCCACGCTGGAGAACCTCGTCATCGCCGCGGTCCTCTTCATCGGGCCCGTGGAGGAGAAGCACCTCGTCGACGTGCGGGTCAACGGCATGTACTGGTTCTTCGTCGTCGCCAGCTGGGTGCCCTTCTACGTCCTCCTCTTCATGGCCCCCAACCTGTTCCGCGCCTGAGGCGCGCCCACGGCAAGGAGTCCGGCATGGCACGGTCCCAGCCCCCACCCGAGGCTTCGAGCACCCGCCGCGACGCGGCGCTCTGGGTGGGTGTGCTCGCTCCGCCGCTGGCCTGGTTGTTCCTGCTGCAAGTGAGCTACAGCGTCGTCACCACCGACTGCCGGCAGGCCCAGCCGCTGTTGATGCATGGCCTGACGCTCGGAGCACTGCTGCTCGTGGGCGTGGGGGCACTGGCGGCCTGGCGCTCGTGGAAGGCCCTGCGCGCCGAGCCGGCCTCGCTGGAGTCCGAAGGCCCGGGGCGGGCTCGCTTCATGGCGCTCCTGGGGCTCGTCGAGAGCGCGCTGTTCGCGCTCGTCATCGTCTCCAACTCCATCTCCACCTTCCTCCTGAGTCCCTGTGACTGAGCCATCCGCCTCCTCGCGAGCGCTCGCGCTGCTCGCCCTGCTCGCTCCGGCCGTCGCGCTCGCCCATGGCGGGGAGCACCCCGCCCTCACCGTCTCGGAGGTGATGGGCTGGTGGACGTGGGATCCGCTCGTGCTGGGGACGCTCGGGCTCTCGGCCTTCCTGTATGTCCGGGGCGTGCGCACGCTGTGGCGCCGCGCGGGCACCGCGCGTGGCGTGCGACGCTGGGAGGTGGGAGCCTTCGCCCTGGGCTGGCTCACCGTCGCGGTGGCCTTGCTGTCCCCGCTCGACAGGCTCAGCGATCTGCTCTTCTCCGCGCACATGACGCAGCACGAGCTGTTGATGCTCGTCGCCGCGCCGCTGCTCGTTCTCGGCCGGCCGCACCTGCCCGCGCTGTGGGCGCTGGCCCCCAGGGCCCGTGCGCGGGTGACTGGGTGGATGCAGCACTCCGGGGTGCGTGCGGTCTGGCGGGCTGTCACCGGGCCCTTCCTCGTGCTCCTGCTCCATGCCCTGGCCCGATGGGTCTGGCACATCCCCTCGCTCTTCCAGGCCGCCCTGCGGAGCGAGGCGGTTCATGCCGTGCAGCACCTCATGTTCTTCGGCACCGCCGCGCTGTTCTGGTGGGCCCTCATCCGCGGGCGCTACGGCCGGGTGGGCTATGGCGTCGCCGTGCTGTTCGTCTTCGCCACCGCCGCCCACACCAGCCTCCTGGGGGCGTTGCTCACCTTCGCGCGCTCCGTCTGGTACCCCATTTATGAGGGCCGAACCCAGGCTGGAGGGCTCGATGCGCTGGAGGACCAACAACTGGCGGGCCTCATCATGTGGGTTCCCGCGGGCGCCCTCTTCATCGTCGTGGGGCTGGCGCTCTTCGCCGCGTGGCTCGGCGAGGCGGAGCGGCGCGTGGCCTACACGCGAGCGGAGCTCCCCGAGGAGGGCGCTCCATGAGCGGGCGATGGTGGGGCGTGGCCGTGCTCCTGCTGGCCGGGTGCAAGCGCGACGCGGAACAGTCCGCCGCCATCGTCACGGGGGGAGACCCCGCACTCGGGAAGGCGGCCATCTCCCGGTATGGCTGCGGCTCCTGCCACACCATTCCGGGCGTTCCGGGTGCCACCGCCACCGTAGGTCCCCCTCTCCAAGCGTTGGGACAGCGCACCTTTTTGGCGGGCCGGCTGCCCAACTCGCCCGAGAACCTCATGCAGTGGGTCCGCCATCCCCAGGAGCTGGAGCAGGGCACCGCCATGCCGAACCTCGACGTCACGGAGGAGGATGCGCGACACATCGCTGCCTACCTCTACACCCTGCGGTGAGCTGGAGCCTGGGCACTGGCCAGGCAGAGGGACTCCTGCGGCTGTTCGGAAATGTCGGGACTTCTGAAGGCCCAAAACTCCCGACATTTCCGAACAGGGAGGTGGATACCTGCACCGAAGGCCCGAGCAGCTGTCCACCATCCAGCATCATCGATCTTGCGCGGTGGCAGGACCCCTGCGTGCCTGGGAGTTTGAGCCCGTGAGGATGATCGATTGGCTTCTGACGACCGCGCTTGGTGCGCTGCTCCTGGCGGGGCTCGCGGGTGCGGAGCCTCCCACTCCCGAAACCAACCCACGTGAAGCCACCACTGGAGAAGCACCCCAGTCCGAGGACTCCCGGACCGATGCGCCTCCCGTCGCGCAAGGCACCGTCGTCACCGCGACTCGCCTGCCGCGACCGGTGCGGGATGTGCCCTCCACCGTCATCGTCCTGCCGCGCGCGGAGATCGACCGAAGCCCCTCGCTCACGCAGGATGGCCTGCTGCGCACCGTGCCCTCGGCCGCCACGTTCCGGCGCACCTCGAGCCTCGTGTCGGACCCGACCGCCCAGGGCCTCAACCTGCGTGGGCTGGCGCCCTCCGGCGTGTCCCGCAGCCTCGTGCTGGTGGATGGCATTCCCGCCAATGATCCGTTCGGAGGCTGGGTCTACTGGCGCTCCCTGCCACGCCTGGGCATGGACCGCGTGGAGGTCGTCCCCAGCGGTGGCTCGGCGCTCTATGGCAGCGCGGCCCTCGGCGGCGTGGTGCAGATCTTCTCACGCCCCATCACCGGTCCCAGCGTCGAGGGAGACGTGGCCTATGGGCTGCTCGGCACCGGTCAGCTCGCCGTGCGTGCCGCCGACCGCTGGGGTCCCGTGGGCGCCGCCGTGGAGACCGAGCTGCTCACCACCCACGGGCACCCCGTGGTGGCTCCCGAGCAACGCGGAGCCATCGACCAAGAGGCTCCCAGCAACCACGCCACCCTCAACGGCCGCGTGGAGGTAGAGGCCAGCCCGGCGCTGCGGCTGGGTGGGCGCGTGGGCCTCTTCCGTACGAACCAGAACGGGGGCACGACCTTCACCACCGCCCGCGCGGAGTCCGCGCTCCTTGGCTTCGATGCGCGGCTCACCACGGAGTCCTCCGGCCAGTTCGACCTCCAGCTCTTCGGACGCAGGCAGCGCTTCGAGCAGCGCCGCGCGCGCGTGGCTCAGGACCGCTCCACCGAGGTGCTCTCCGCCATCCAGGACGTCCCCGCGGACGAGGAAGGCGGCTCCCTCATGTGGACCGCTCCCGCGTGGGAGCTGGGCGGCACGCACGTGCTCGCGGCGGGCGCGGACGTACGGCGCGTGGCGGGCACCTCTGACGAGCGCCTCTTCCCCGCGACCGCGAATCCCGCCGCCACGGCCCTGCGCCGTACCGGGGGAGAACAGCGCTTCGGCGGCTTGTTCCTGCAGGACCTCTACACCGTGACACCCGAGGTCGAGCTGATGGCCGCGCTGCGCTGGGATGTGTGGCGCAACGTGGAGGGCACTCGCCGCGTGGAGCGCCTGGGAGGCGAGGTGGACAGCGTCACCTTCGCCGACCGGAGCGAGCAGCAGCTCAGCCCGCGCCTCGGGGTGCGCTGGCGCCCCTGGGAGCCGCTCACCCTGCGCGCCTCTGGCTACCGCTCCTTCCGTGCGCCCACCCTCAATGAGCTGTACCGCCCCTTCCAGGTCGGCACCGTGCTCACCGCCGCCAATGAGACCTTGCGCGCCGAGCGCCTCATCGGCGGCGAGGCGGGAGTCGAAGCCTCCGTCATGAAGGGGCTCACCAGCCGCGTGACAGGCTTCTGGAACGAGCTGGAGGAGCCCATCATCAACGCCACGCTCGAAACCCCGCTGCCGGATGGCACGGCGCGACAGCGGCAGAACCTGGGCCGGGCCCGCGTGCGCGGCGTGGAAGCGAGCACCGACTGGCGCGTGTCCCGCCAGTGGACGGCGCTGCTCGCGTACACCTTCGTGGACTCGGAGGTTCGCGCGGCGCCCGGCAATCCGGACCTCGTGGGCAAGCAGCTCGCTCAGGACCCCGCGCACCGGGCCACCGCCATCGTCACCTTCGATGACCCGGCGCTGCTCACCGCCACGCTCCAGCTTCGCGTCACCGGCCCTCAGTTCGAGGACGACCTGAACGAGCGCGGCATGGGCGGCTATGCCGTGGTGGATGCCTTCGTGAGCCGGCGGCTCGTGGGAGGACTGGAGGTCTTCGCCGCGGTGGAGAACCTGCTCGACCGCCGCTACCTCGTGGGCCGAGCCGGCATCGACACCCTCGGACAGCCCCTGATGCTGCGCGGGGGCCTGCGGTTGCGCATGGCCCCCTGACTCAGAGGGTGCCCTCGTGGAACCAGCCGCGCAGCGCGCTCAGGTCGTCCACGCGCTGGGCGGGCGGCAGGCTCTCCAGGAAGGCCCGCCCGTACGGCTTCGTCACGATGCGCCGGTCCAACAGCGCCACCGCGCCCCGGTCGCTCTGCGTGCGGATGAGCCGCCCGAAGCCCTGGCGCAGCGCCAGCGTCGCCTGTGGCAACTGGTACTGCCCGAAGGCCTCCACTCCGCGCGCCTCGAGCTGCCGGATGCGCGCCGCCACCAGCGGGTCTCCCGGCGAGGCGAACGGCAGCCGATCGATGATGAGCAGGCTCAGCGCATCGCCCGGCACGTCCACGCCTTCCCAGAAGCTGTGGGCCGCGAACAGCACGCTGGGCTCTTCCCGGAACGCCTCCAGGAGCTGCTGCTTGGGCCGATCGCCCTGCTTGAGCACCTGGTACGGCAGCCGGTCCTTCGTCAGCTCGTACGCGCGCTCCATGTTGCGCAGCGAGGTGAAGAGCACGAAGGCCCGCCCACCCGACACCTCGCACAGTTGGACGATCTCCTCGGAGGCCGCCTCGATGAAGCCCGTCACCGCCGGATCCGGCAGGTGCGTGGGCAGGTAGAGCGCCGCCTGCTGCGCGAAGTTGAAGGGGCTCGCCACCGACAGCGTCCGCACCTCGGCCACCGGCACGCCCTCGTCGTCGTACAGCCCCATGCGCTGCGCGAAGAAGTCGAAGCGCCCCTCGGCCGCCAGCGTCGCCGAGGTGAACACCACCGTGTCCACCCCGCCGTAGAGCCGCCCACGCAGTTCCTTGGCCACGTCGATGGGGCTGGCGCGCAGGAACACGCCTCGACCGCGAGCCTCCGCCCAGTACACGTGGTCCGTGGAGTCCGCCTTCTCCAGGAAGCTCAGCTCCTCGGCCATCTCATTGCCGCGACGGGCGAGCGCCAGCAGCTCCGGCTCACGCTCGCTCGCGGTGAAGGCCGACAGCGCCGCCAAGCTCTCCCGCACCTGGTCCAACGAGCCCGACAGCTGCGCCATCCGGTCCGGCTTGAGCGCCACCCCGCCCTCGCTCCCCGTCAGCCCCAGCACCCGAGGCGCCTGGGTGAAGAGCACCTCCGCGTACGTGCGCACCCGCGCCGCCAGCGCCCGCATCGTGGTGAAGCGCCCGTCCGTCTCCGGCAGCGCCGCCACCGCGTCGCGCGACAGCTCGTCCAGCCGGTGGTTGGACACGCTGCAGCCGAAGTGACCGCTCGCCGCGTCCTCCAGCGCGTGCGCCTCGTCGAAGATGACCGCCTCGTAGAGCGGCAACACACCCTCGTTGCGCCGGCCCGCGCCCCGCAGCGCCAGGTCCGCGAAGAACAGGTGGTGGTTCACCACCAGCAGGTCCGCGCTCTCCGCCTCGCGCCGCATCCGCGTCACGAAGCACTGTTCGTACAGCGGGCACTTCGAGCCCAGGCACGTCTCCGCCGTGGCCGATAGCCGCGACCAGGCGCTGAAGTTCTCTGGCAGCTCCAGCTCCGCCCGGTCTCCCGTCTCCGTCCGTGTCGCCCACTCCTGGATGTGCGGCCAGTGGCGCACCTCCTCTCGCGAGCCGAACGTCGGGTCCTTCGTGAAGGCGTTGTAGCGCTGCAGGCACAGGTAGTTGCCCCGGCCCTTGAGGTAGGCGGCCTCGAAGTTCAGGCCGATGCGCTCCTTCAGGAGCGGCAAGTCCTTGAAGAAGATCTGGTCCTGCAGGGTCTTCGTCGCCGTGGACACCACCACGCGGCGACCGGACAGCAGCGCGGGCACCAGGTAGGCGAGCGTCTTGCCCGTGCCCGTGCCCGCCTCGGCGAGCAGGTAGCTGCGCTCGTTGAAGGCTCGCTCCACGGCTCGCGCCATCTGGAGCTGCTCCGGACGGTGCTCGTACGCGGGCAGCGCGGCTTGGAGCGCGCCTCCCGGACCGAGCAGGGTATCGACATTGAATGAGCGGACGAGCGTGAGCGCCATCGGAGAGGGAGCCTCGGGCCTGCGAGGCGGTGGAACAAGATAACAGCCCGATACGCTTGGGAGATCGGGACATTTGCGCTCCCTTGCCGGCTTGCCCGGCAGGGAGGTGGACACCGGGATGGCGCTCGGATGGCTCCAGGGTGGGGAACGGAGCGGCATTCCCGCACTCGGGCCTTCAATCCTCAGGCAGCGGCTCGCGCGGGAACAGGCGGTGCCCCTCGAATACGGTGAGCACCACGATGCCGCGCGGCTCGACACGGTAGACGATGCGGTAGTGCCGCAGCAGCACTTCACGAATGTCGTCTCGCCCGACTTCCGGCACGCGTCTTCCCGTCAGCGGAGTACTCGCCGCACGCCGGGCTTGCCCACGCAGCTTCTCGACCCACGCACGCGCGGCGGCCGGGTCATCCGAGGCGATGAAGCGAGCGATGGCCACCAGATCGTTCCTGGCCCGGAGCGACCAGCGGAGCTGCGTCCCTCGGCTCACGCCTTGTGCTTCCCAAGAGCCTCCTTCAGCGATGCGCCGAGTTCCTCGTCGGACAGGACGCGCCCCGCCTCGACATCCGCCATCCCCTCATCGATGGCGGTCAGGAACCGCGCCCGTGCGGCCAGCTGGTCGAACTCTTCGGGAGCCAGGAGCACGGCCGCTGGCTTGCCTCCTTGGGTGATGACAACCGGGCGCCGATGCTCGCGCAACCGACGCACCACCTCCGACGCACGCGCCTTGAAGTCGGCGATGGGCAGGATGTCTTCCGATACCTGAAGGGGCTTCATGGAGTCCTCATCCTGGTCTGAATTCGAGTCTGAAGATAGACCCTCCTGTGGGTCATCCAGGACGAGGACTCAGGGAAGCGCTCTCTCAATCCACCGTCACTTCCACCGGCATGATGGCGTAGACGCCTGCGGGGTCGTTGAACGCGCGCAGCATCTCCACCTGCCGCTGCAGGTCGGACCACACGCGCTCCACCGCCGCGTGCGCCCGAGGCTTCTGCTTCTTGTCCATCGACTCCATGAGCTGCTGGAAGAAGGGCTTGGGCCGCTCCGGGAGATCCATCCGGTAGTCGCTGCCAACTCCCGCCTTCTCCGCCGCGAACTTCGCCGCCTCCTGCAGCCCGCCGACCTCGTCCACGAGCCCCAGCTTGCGCGCCTCCTCCCCGGACCACACCCGGCCCTGGCCGATCTCATGCACCTTGTCGCGAGGAAGCTGGCGGCCCTCGGCCACCTTGGTCAGGAACTCTTCGTACACGCGATCCACCATGTGCTGAATGCGCGCCAGCTCCGCCTCCGTCTTGGGCCGGGTGAGCGTCGCCGGGTTCGCCATCTTCGCCGTCTGCACGCTGTCGAAGGTGACGCCGTGCGTGTTGGCCAGCTTCTGCACGTTGGGCAGCAGGCCGAAGACACCGATGGACCCTGTAATCGTCGTGGGCTGGGCGAAGATTCGATCTCCGTAGGCGCTGATCCAGTAGCCCCCCGAGGCCGCGTAGCTGCCCATGGAGATGATCACCGGCTTCACCTTCCGGGTGATGATGACCTCCCGCTGGATGAGGTCCGAGGCGCCCGCGCTGCCTCCGGGGCTGTTGACCCGCAGGACCACGGCCTTCACGTCCTCGTCCTGGCGCAGCTTGCGCAGCTCGCGGCTGATGCGATCGCCGCCCGCCTGGTCGTGGCGCCCCTCGCCGTTGACGATGACGCCCTCCGCGTACACCACCGCGACCCGGTGCTTGCCCTCCTTGGGCCGGACCTCGAGCTCGGCGTAGGTATCCAGCGGAATCTGATGGAAGGTCTTCTCCTTCTCGTCCGTGCCCGACAGCTTCTTCAGCTCCTCCAGAACCTCGTCATAGGCCGCGACGCGGTCCACGAGCCCGGCCTCTTGCGCCTCTTCCGGCTCCAGCAGGCCCTTCTCATCCGCCACGGCCTGGATGGCCTCGGGCGTCTGCTTCCGGTCCGCGCTGAGCGCGGCCTTCCACTCGGTCCACATGTCGTTCAGCAGCTTCTGGAGCTGCTCCCGGCTGGGGTCGCTCATGCGGTTGAGGATGAAGGGCTCGACCGCGGACTTGTACTTGCCGACCCGAGTCACCTGCACCTCGATGCCGTACTTCTGGAAGGCATCCCCGAAGAACGTCGGCTCCGACGCCAGGCCGTTCAGCTCCACGTGGCCCGCGGGGTTCACCACCAGCGTCGTGGCCACCGCGCCAAGGAAGTAGTCGTGCTTGCCCCACTCGAGGTTGTAGGCCCACACCGGCTTCTTGGCCTTGAAGCGCTGAAGCGCGCCGCGTAGCTCCCGCAGAGCCGCGTGGCCCGAGCCGTAGCCCACGGGGTTGAGGTTGCCCGTCATGAAGAGGCCGACGATGCGCTCGTCCTCCGTGGCCCTGTCGAGCGCCGCCACGACGGTGGCCAGCGCCACCACCCGCGTCTCCTCGCCCTGGAGCGCGCTCTGGAGCATCTCGCTCGGCCCGGCCTCGTTCGTGCGGTCGAGCAGGTTCATGTCCAGATCCAGGACCAGCACGGCCTTGGAAGGCACCGTGGGCTTGGCGGCGCCCGCTACGGCCACGAAGCCCACGAGCAGGAAGAAGGCGCCTCCGGCGAAGATGCCCAGCGCGATCAAGCAAGCCACGAGTGTCTTGAGGAAATCCTTCATGCACGCTCCCCCAGGTTCATGCCCTGGAGCATGCCATCCTGGACCTCAGAGGGAGGAGCGTCGAGTTCCTTCGTGCCATGCACTCAACGCTGCCGCCGCTCACCGGGGCAGGTTTCCGCCAGCGAGGACGCGCCCTATTCGTTGTTGACGTCATGTCCAGCTCCGACACTTCCTCGCGCGCCGGGCTCATCAGCGGGGGCGCCCTGCTGGTCTCCTTCTGGCTCCTCGTCTGGCTCCTCGATGGGGGGGCGTGTCACGCGTTCGAGAAGCTGGAGGGTACGGAGAAGGCGCCGTACTCGGCCGAATACCTCAACGCCGTGGTGAACCTCTCCGCGCTCCGCGAGC
Source organism: Hyalangium ruber (assembly GCF_034259325.1). Taxonomy (NCBI): domain Bacteria; kingdom Pseudomonadati; phylum Myxococcota; class Myxococcia; order Myxococcales; family Archangiaceae; genus Hyalangium; species Hyalangium rubrum. The sequence goes on from NZ_JAXIVS010000004.1 coordinate 676,146, forward strand.
TCATGGTCCTCAAGGCAGCCATTCTGGCCATTGCCCTGGGCTGTGCCGTCGTGGGTCTGCTCGGGCTGGTGCTGCGCCGTGAGCCCGCCAGTGCCGCGCCGCCCGCGGGTGGCCCCGTCCTGCGCGGGGACACGGCATACGTGCTCCTCGTGGCCCTCGGCGCGGGACTCCTGCTGCTGTCCACTCAGAGCAAGCCCGAGTTCAAGGCCCTGCCGCCTGTCGCCGCGGCGGGGCCTGGCACTTCACCGGACGCCGGCATGGCTTCGCAGGGAGGCGCCGACGGCGGGGTGAGCGATGGCGGCGTGAGCGATGCCGGCGTACCGGACGCAGGCGCTCCGTCCGTTGACGGGGGCACGCCTTCGGGAACTCCGCGATAGCCAGCCCGGGACGCCATGGACCTTCTCACGAAGATCTTCGCGGTGCTCAAGACGTGGTTCTACGAGATCCTCGGCGTGCTGGTGCCAGGCTCGCTCATCGCGGCCTTCTGGCCCTGGAACCTCTTCGCCCTCGAGTACCTCCAGCCCTCGGAGCCGCTGGTCTTCATCGTCTTCGCCTACGTCGCGGGGCTCTTCAGCCAGGGGCTCGTCGATTACTTCACCCGGCAGTTCGTGCCCCCTCGCGACAGCAACCCCGCCTACGAGACCTGCAACCTCCTCCAGGTGCAGGTGGAGCAGCTCATGAAGAAGAAGCTGCCCGACGTCCAGCTGCCACGCCAGGCGCTGCTGGGCATCTGCCTGAGCCATGTCGAGAGCAAGCGGGAGGTCTATGACAAGTTCCTGGCGCTCCGGGACATGTCGCGCGGGCTCATGGGCGCTTCGCTCCTCGCCGGAGCGCTCCTGCTCTGGCAGAAGCGCGACACGCTCACCCCCTGGCAGAGCGCCGGAATCGCCGTCTTCAGCGTCTGCGCGGCGGTCGCGTTCTACAACCGCTTCCGCAGCTATCAGCCCGCCGCGGAGCAGGCGCTCTACGAGATGTTCCTCGCGCTGGAGCTGAAGCCCTCCGCCTCCGTCGAGGTCAAGCCCCCGGCTGCTGGACCGGCCGCCGCTGCTGGCGTCTCCGAGCGGCCAGCCCCGCCCGCAGCGCGGTGATGGCCGTCTTCAAGAGGCCTCCGCCGGGAGCGGGGGCCGGAGGCGACGCCGGGCCCTTCCGTGGCCGCTTCGGAGGTCCCGACTGGCACAAGGGGCCCCTCAGGGACTCGACGAACTCGGTGTGCCAATCACCGAACGCCGGCTCGATGTCGAACTGGTCTCCGAGGAGGTTGACCATGATCGAGCCCGCGCAGGGCACCTCGGGCTTCCGGGGCACACGATCCCGGGGCGGCGCCTGCTCCTTCAGCGGCTTGATTCGATGGCGATAGGGGTACTCCACCCCCGACGCGGCGGCGATTCGCGTCATGCGCACCCGCTCGGGTTGGGGATGGCAGGCGTGGGTGAGCTGGGTGCAGAGGAGCCGGCAACTTCCTCCCCGCACCGTGGCCTTCACGTGTTCCGGGTGGGGATGACCATAGGTGTTCCGGGTCCCCACCGAGCACACCGCGGTGCTCGCGCGGATGTGCTCGTAGAGCTTCTGCCCGCTCAGGCTTCCGCTCTCCTTTTCATTGAACCTCCCGCCGTGGTGGGGAATGCGCACCACCCCGGCGCGCAAGCGCTGCAGCCCCTCCTGACTCGAGCGATTGCCCGACGCGCTGCCTCTCAGGATCTCCTCCCACGCCAGCAGGGGCGCATCCGAGCCAATGAGCACGCCCTCTCCGAGTGCGTTCTCCACGCGCAGGACCACCGAGACCTTGTTCGCCGCGTGCTCTCCGAGGACCTGGGTGCGGGAGACGTCCCGGAAGGCGGGGAACACAATGCTGACCTTCCACCCCGCCCCCGCGCGAACCACCTTGGGAGCGCCCTCCCAGTTGGCGGCCTTCAGCTCGAAGTGCCTCTCCCCCGCCCACGCATCCAACTGGTCCAGCAGCCTGCGCTTCGGACCCTCCGGGTTTCGCAGCTCGTCGGGAGAGCGATCCTGGTTGATGAAGACCTGTTCGATCTGGCCACCGTCCCGGAGGAAGTTCTTCAAGAAGTTCAGCAGGCCCCCGATGTGGTCCTGGTCCAGGTGAGACACCACCACCGCAGAGAGCTTGCGGATGTTGTGGTCCGCCACGAAGTGCCGAGCGACCAGGGAGTCCTTGCAATCGAAGAGGATGGGCCCTTCTTCGCCCGGGGGAACGATGAAGGAGCAGTCACCCTGGCCGACATCCAAGAAGTAGATCGCTAGCGAGTCCTCCATCCTCATTCCCCTTTTCCACCACTCGCCAACACGGGGGCACGCGCCTCCAGTGACGGCTTCTCATTCTTGTTCGAGTGGCATCGCGGGAACGGTGACGGACTCCTTCTCCTCGCTTGGGCGCTCTGGCGAGGAGGCAACCTCCTCGAGCGACACGACAGGCCCGATGGGCTCACCCGCCGGACCAGCCCGCACCTCGGCGAAGTGGAAGGACTCGGTACACGGGCGTGGGATCAGCCTCCTGGGCAGCCGGAAGGTGCCGCCCCCCTCCTCGAGGGCTCGAAAGCTCGCCCTGCCCTTCTCTCGGGTTTCGATCCGACCGAAGACCCACGTCGTCCGTGGGACTTCCTCGAGCACGCCCGAGCGGACGATGTCCACGGCGCCCAGCAGGAGGCGCTTGCGCTTGCGCTCCTCACCAGAGAGCCGGTGGGTCATCTCCTGGTTCAACCGCTGGGTCTCCCGCTGAATCCGGAGCGCCGCATCGTCCATGGCCTCTCGCGGCGCACCGCCATGGCCCGAGCAGCCGAGCCCCCAGAGCTTGCAGACGAAGCCCTCGTCCACTGGCTCTACCCGGATGTTCTGCTCCTGGTGGAAATGAACGCGATGCACCTGGCCCTCGAGCAGGCGGCTCTCCCAGCCGCTCTTCATGGCGCTCAGCACCCGCTGCTCCGTCTGAGGGCGGATTCGAGGCGCGTGCCCCCACCAGAAGTTCATCGCCTTCTCGACCTGCTGCTGCCGCAGGAAGCGCTCGGCGACGCTGTCATACGCAGTCCGGGCGAAGCGCCGGGCGAGCCGATCCTTCCCCTGTTGCAGGAGGTCCGAGGCCCGACGTTGCACGTGTCTGACCTTCTCCAGCAGGAGTTCCGCGCGCTCGAATCGGGAACGCGGCTCATGGCCGGAGTCCCAGAACTCCTCCCGGGCACTCCGCGCCAAAGGCAACGCCACCGACTCCTGCCCTAGCTTCTGCGCACCCATCACACGCCTCTTGCCGCTGGAGGACCCTGCTCCTTGCTCCGCGCCTCGGATTGCCGCGGGCCGCTGACGTTTCTTCTCTCTGCTCATAGAATCTGGAGGGGGCCGTTTGTGACGCCAAATGTAACGACCCCATGCCCGGCAGGCCGTGGGCTCGGAGGCAGGATGTCCACCGCCAACCTGCACGCCCGCTGATCAGGCCTCACGAAGGGTGTCCGCCATGTAGCATGGCGACGCTGAAGAACCCGATGCCGTGACAAGAGGACCCTTATGACTTCCCTCCGAGCCGTTGTCCTCAGCAGCCTGCTGTGCCTGTCGTACGCCCCCTCGGCGCTCGCCAAGGAGAAGAAGCCCTCGGGCGGCGCCAAGCCCTCCGAGACGAAGCGCCTCGAGCTGGTGGAGCGCTCCAGCACCAGGGGCTTCGCCATCAAGGTGCCCAGCGAGGCCACGGGAACCCAGGATGACTGGAGCATGACCTACAAGACGCTCGTGGCTCCGGACTCCACGCCGATCAATGTCGTCGTCTCCGTGGAGTCCCTGGATGAGTTCACCCCTGTCACCAACCTGGACAAGGCCGTCGAATCCATCACCTCCAAGCGCCGCCCTGGCGCCCTGAAGCCCCCCGTTTCCGAGCAGAGAGAGCTCCCCAATGGCTACCTGGTGGTCCTCGGTCCGCAATACGACACGCACGCGGTTCACGTGATTCGCAACGGCAAGGAGGTGCAGGTCAAGGCAGACTGCACCGGGCCCTCCTCCCGCCTGGAGGCGCTCAAGGAAATGTGTCTGTCCGTAAAGCCCACGAAGTAGCGGGAGCACGCGCCCCGCTCATCAGAGGAGCCCCATCATGGCCGAGACGTACAAAGGTGGTTGTCACTGCGGGAAGGTTCGCTACGAGGTGAAGCTGGACCTGAACGAGCTCATCTCCTGCAACTGTTCGATTTGCGCGAAGACGGCCTCGATCCTGGCCTTCGTGCCCGCGCAGGAGTTCAAGCTCCTGTCGGGCGAAGACGCCCTCACGGACTACCAGTTCGGCAAGAAGCATGTTCACCACCTGTTCTGCTCCACCTGCGGCATCCGCTCGTTCGGCAGCGGTGAGATGCCGGACGGGCGAGCGATGCGCGCCATCAACGTCCGCTGCCTCGAGGGCGTCAACGTCGACACGCTCAAGATCACGCCGTTCGACGGCAAGAGCCTGTGACGGCGGGGTGAGGCCGCCGTCAGAGCGCTCCTGACAGGCGCACCATCATCCACCCCAGAATCACCAACTGCGGGACGAAGAACGAGAAGCGCGCGAGGACCTGCCAGTGCGAGGTGCCCGTCAAATGCACCACGCTCTGGCCAATTCGCAGCGCCAGGTACCACCCGGCCAGCGGATCCGTGACGCTCAGCTTCCCCATCAGCCCCGCCACGAGGATGACCGCCGCGAACAGGGGCAGGTTCTCCAGGCAGTTGGCGTGCGCGTGCATCAGCCGCTGCAGAAGCGGCGGATCCTCCGTGGGCTTGCCGCGCGTCCAGTCGTTGGCCCGGCGCCGCCCCGACAGCACGGACAGCGAGCGGTACACCACCACGCCGGCGACCAGCAGCAGGGTCCACGCCGCGAACCCCAACACGCTCAACAAGGACACGCTCATCAGACTCCTCCAAAGGGAGCTCGCCTCCACGGCGAGCGGCCCAGTCTAGGCACACGCTCGCCCAGCATCCGAGCAGGCTGTGGGCGACCGGTTGCGAAGGGGGCCTCAGGAATGTGGAATCGCCTCCAGCGTTCGCTCGCTCCCCGTGCCGCTCCGCCCCTCCACATCGCTCGTGCGTCCCCTCGTCGCGTGCCTGCTCGCGCTGGCGCTCGGCGCGTGTCAGCCGTCTCCTGAATTCCGCAGGCGGCCGTCGCCCCTGGATTCGCGCTCTCTCGAGGCCTCCTACACCTGGCGCTCGGCGCCACGGGTGGCTCCGGACCTCGATGAGGCACAGGCGCTGGCCCTGGCGGCGCGCACCGTGCTCCAGACGCTCCCCGAGGAAGAGCAGCGGCGCATCCTGGAGTCGTGGCTTCCGTTCAGTCCCGCGCCGACCTTCGTGGCCGTCCTCACGCCCGAGGGAGGCGTGGCGCCCGCTCCCGAGCTGGCCTCCTCCCGCCGGGAGGTGGATCTCCTCGCCTTGGTGCGGGCACTGCATGCGAAGCATGGCACCCGGGTGCTGACGCTCTCGGCCTTCTTCCTCGGCCCGGAGCCGATGGAGCGCGCACGGAAGCGGCTGCGGCAGGCTCCCGAGCGCATCAGCACGGCCGCGCTCTCGCGTGTCCTGCGTCGCCGGGAGCGGCCCCTGCTGCGACAGGTTCGCGAGGCGGAGCGATGGGCGACCCTCTACGGACTCGGGTGGCCCGTGGACCGGAGCTGGCGGGTGACGTCCCGCTTCGGCCCGCGCATCCACCCCATCCTCGGCGGCCTCTCGGAGCATCGCGGCATCGACATCGCCACGCCCGTGGGCACCGAGGTACGCGCTCCCGCGAGCGGCGTCGTCACCCGCGTCCTCCAGGGTCCCGTCAACGGGCACTGGATCGAGTTGGACCACGGCTCCGGCGTGCGCACGCACTACTGCCACCTGTCGCTCGTGGAGGTGAAGCGTGGGCAGCAGGTGCAGGCTGGGGAGCTCGTAGCGCGCTCGGGCGACACGGGCCGCGTCACCGGGCCGCACCTCCACTATCAGGTGAAGCTGCCCGGCGGGTACGTGGACCCCTTGGGGAGCCGCGCGTCCGTGGAGCTCGTCGCCGCGCCCCTGGTGCTCGCTCCCGCGCCGCTGGCCACCCTGCCCAGCGCCCAGTAGATCAGACTTCCTCGAACCTCGTGCCCGTGGCGCCCATGCGCTCCAAGGCGTCCTTGATCCTGCCGGAGACGATCAGCGGACCCATCCACCCCTCGCAACGGAACACCTGGGCGCTCCCAACCTTCGCCTTGTCGATGCGCATGTCACGCACGGAGAAGTACTGACCCACCTTGTGCGGCACACCGTCTTCATGCGTCCAGAGTTCGATCCGGGATGCCTGTTCATCGATACAACGGATGAGGCGGGTCGCCACGAGAATGAGGTGCTGTTCTGGTTGGCCCTCCACGTCCACTGGAATCAGTTGCACATCATCCCGTGCCAGCTCCGAGAACATGGATGCGACCCGGACATGAACCACAGGGAGCCGAATACCCGCCTCCGTGAAGTCCAGCGGCTTTCCCGCGCTCTCGATGGGAATTCTCAAGCGATCCTTGATGTGGACGGGGACCCCGAGCCTGAATTGCCAGTCGTCCACCTTCTGGCCGTGACTGTCCCTGGGGAGCGCCAAGTGCCAGCGGTGAGGGAGTTCTACGTCGTCGGATAGCTGGAAAAACCGCTCCGCCATGGACTCCATTTAACGCGCTTGCTGCCGGGTGACGAGTTGGTTCAGTTCTGTTCCCGGAGTGGAGATCTGCCTGGCCAGCCTCTGAAGTGCGCCAGTCAAAGCTCCCCGGCACTCCACGACGCTGCGACAGTTCGCCGTTGCATCGTCCAGGGTGCTGAGAACGATCTCATGATACCGCCTGGGGTGGGGCCCATAGTGACCCGATAGCGGCATCTTGTTCGCCGGATCATCCAGCGTCATCCCCGCCCTGGCGAAGATCTCCTTCTTATGACGCGTTCAGGGGGTGGGGACCTCGAGCTCCCCCGCGATGATCTTCGCCTTCAGCGCCTCTACCTTGCTCAAGGCCTCCTCCTTGCCTGGGAAGTCGAGGCGCACCGGCGCCAGCGCGATGCCGCCCTCCTTCAGGCCCATGGACACCAGGCCTCCGTGGAAGCGGCCCTGGACCTGGTCGCGGATGCCTTCGTAGATCGTCAGGTCCACCCGCTTGAGCACCGTGGTCAACATCGCCTTCGGCGCCAGGTGGAACTGATCCGAGTCCACGCCGATGACGAAGACCGCGCGGCCCGCCTCGCTCGCCTCCTTCACCGCCTGGATGGCGCCCAGCCCATCCACTCCCGCCGCCGAGAAGATGACGTCCATGCCCTTGGTCACCAAGTCCTGCCCCACCTGCTTGCCCGCGGCGAAGTTGGTGAAGCTCCCCGTGTAGTTGGCCACCACCGTGGCCTTGGGATTCGTGGAAGCCACCCCCGCGCGGAAGCCCGCCTCGTATTGCTTCACCAGGGGAATCTCCATGCCTCCCACGAAGCCGATCTTGCCTTCCTTCGTCGCCAGCCCCGCCAGCGCCCCCGCCAGGAAGCAGCCTTCCTCGGCGCGGTAGGTCACCGCCCGCACGTTCGGCAGGGAGTAGGGCTCGTTGGCGGGCGTGAGCAGCGGGCTGTCCACGAAGAGGAACCGCTGCTTCGGATGGCGCTGCGCCACCACCTCCACCGCGTTCTCCAGCATGAAGCCCACGGCGACGGTGAGCGCCACGCCCTGCTCCACCGTGAGCTGGAGGTTCGGCTCGTAGTCCTCCGCCACCTGGCTCTGCAGGATGCTGGGGGTGATGCCCAGCGGCGTAATGGCCGGGTCTCGCCGGGCCAGCTCCGGCCCCAGGGAGGCCTGGAGCTCCTCCGGCGTGGCGGGCTTGTATCCCGTCCCCTCGTACTTCAGGCCCGCGGCCCACAGCTCCAGACCGCGCAGCGCCGAGTCATTGAAGGCGTGATCGCCGCGCCCTCCCAGCCCTAGCACGAGGCCGATCCGGGGCTTCTCGGCGACGGGGGCAGCGGCCGCCGGCGCGGGGGCCTGGCTCGACGCGGCAGGCTCTGCATTCTGGCTCTTGCAGGCCAGCATCAGCGACAGGGACAAGAAAGCGCAGAGACTTCGTGGGACGCTGAGCATCCTGTTCCTTTAGCATGCCCTCAACCCGGAGCCCCCGTGTTGGACGCCACCTGCTACGCCGAGCGCTCGCAGCAGATCATCGAAGCCGGACGCCTGCTCTACTCCCGAGGCTGGTCCCCGGCGACCAGCAGCAACTACTCGGCCCGCATCGACGCGGGGCACCTGGCCATCACCGTCTCCGGTCGCCACAAGGGCCAGCTCACGCCCGAGGACGTGATGGTGGTGGACCTGGCCGGGCGACCCGTCCAGAGCGAGCGCAAAGCCTCGGCGGAGACGCTGCTGCACACGACGCTCTATGAGCTGTTCCCCCACGTGGGCGCGGTGCTGCATACCCACTCCCTCACCGCCACCGTCCTGAGCCGGCTGCTGCGCGGACAGGACGCCGTCCGCCTGCGGGACTACGAGCTCCAGAAGGCCTTCGAGGGCGTCACCACCCACGCGCTGGAGCTGGTCGTCCCCATCTTCGACAACACCCAGGACATCCCCGCACTGGCGGCCACCACCCGCGACTACCTGCGCGCTCACCCGGCCACGCCGGGCTACCTCATTCGCGGGCATGGGCTGTATACCTGGGGCCGAACCATGGCCGACAGCCTGCGCCACGTGGAAGCCTTCGAGTTCCTCCTGGCCTGCGAGCTGGAGACGATCCGGATCACCCGATGAGCACACTGAAGATCTTCGCGGAAGAAGGCGCACCCACTCCCCGTGTCACGACCAGCGATAGCGCGGAGATCGCGCGCCTGCTCGGAGCCCAGGGCGTTCGCTTCGAGCGCTGGGAGACACGGGCGCTGCCGCCCTCCGCGGGCCAGGCGGAGATCCTCTCCAGCTACGCGGCCGAGGTGGCGCGGCTGAAGGCGGAGAACGGCTTCCAGTCCGCCGACGTCATCAACCTCACCCCTTCCCATCCCCAGAAGGAGGAGATGCGCCGGAAGTTCCTCTCCGAGCACCGCCACTCCGAGGATGAAGTGCGCTTCTTCGTCCGGGGCCGAGGGCTGTTCTACCTGCACCTGGGGACCGAGGTGTATGCCCTGCTGTGCGAGCAGCAGGACCTGATCAGCGTCCCGACGGGGACCCGGCACTGGTTCGACATGGGGCCGGAGCCCGACTTCACCTGCATCCGCCTGTTCACCAGCACCGAGGGCTGGGCCGCCCAGTGGACCGGGGATGGAATTGCCGAGCGCCTTCCGCGCTTCGAGAAGGTGGTTCACGCGGGATGATCCGCGCCATCGTCACGGACATCGAGGGGACGACCAGCTCCCTGCGCTTCGTGCATGAGGTGCTCTTTCCCTACTCGGCCCGGCACCTGGAGGAGTTCGTCCTTCAACACCTGCGGGAGCCCGCGGTCCGTGAGCAGCTTCACGAGACGGCGCGCCTGGCGGAGCTCGACCCGGAGGACACCCCGGCGCTCATCGCCCAACTGCTGCGGTGGATCGCCGAGGATCGCAAGAGCCCGCCCCTCAAGCTCCTGCAAGGGATGCTCTGGGAGCGCGGCTACCGCGAGGGCGCGTTCCAGGGCCATCTCTACGAGGATGCTGCCCAGCTCTTGCGCCAGTGGCAGCGCCAGGGCCTGCGGCTCTACGTCTATTCCTCCGGCTCAGAGCAGGCCCAGAAGCTGCTCTTCGGATACAGCTCGCATGGAGACCTGACGCCGCTGTTCTCGGTTTACTTCGACACCCGCGTGGGCGCCAAGCGCGAGGTGGCGTCCTACCGCCGCATCGCCCAGGAATTGGGAGAGGCACCAGGAAACATCCTCTTCCTCTCCGACGTGAAGGAGGAGCTGGACGCGGCGCGGGCCGCGGGCCTGCACACCACGTGGCTGGTGCGCGAGGGCGCACTGCCCGCACAGCCACTCCACCCCGTGGCGCGTGACTTCCACGAGGTCCGCCTCGACGCGTGAGCCCCCTATGAACGCCGTGCCCGTTGCCGCTGAGTTCGATCGTGTCCCGATCATCGATGTGCGTGCGCTCGTCGAGCCTTCCGCGAGCCTCGCCTCGCGCCGCGCCGTCGCCGAACAACTGGGCGCCGCCTGTCGCGAGAGCGGCTTCTTCTATGTCGTCGGCCATGGCATCGACGCCGGGCTCCAAGCCCGCTTGGAGGAGTCGAGCCGCCGGTTCTTCGCGCTCCCCCTCGAAGAGAAGATGGCCGTGCGCATGGCGCTCGGCGGGCCCGCCTGGCGAGGGTATTTCCCCGTCGGCGGCGAGCTGACCTCCGGCCGTCCAGACCGCAAGGAGGGCCTCTACTTCGGCGCCGAGCTGCCTCCCACCCACCCGCTCGTGCGCACCGGCACGCCGCTCCATGGCTCCAACCTGTTCCCCCGGGAGCCGGCCGGACTGCGCGACGAGGTCCTCGCGTACATGGCCGCCCTCACGGGCCTCGGGCACGCCCTCATGTCCGGCATCGCCCTCAGCCTCGGCCTCGACGCGGACTACTTCGCCGCGCGCTACACCGCCGATCCGCTCGTGCTCTTCCGCATCTTCAACTACCCGCCCGGCCCCGAGCTCGCCGAAGACGGGCAGCCCGTCTGGGGCGTGGGCGAGCACACCGACTATGGCGTGCTCACCATCCTCAAGCAGGACGATGCGGGCGGCCTCCAGGTCAAGTCGCGCGCGGGCGGCCAGGTGCGCTGGGTCGAGGCGCCACCCGTGCCCGACTCCTTCGTGTGCAACATCGGCGACATGCTCGACCGCATGACGCGCGGCCTCTATCGCTCGACGCCCCACCGGGTGCGGAACCGCGCCGGCCGAGACCGCCTGTCCCTGCCGTTCTTCTTCGACCCGAGCTGGACCGCCGAGGTGCGTCCCATCGACTCCCCGGCCCTCGAAGGCGCCGCCTCCGATGACCGCTCCGAGCGCTGGGACGGGCAGAGCGTCCACGCCTTCCGTGGCACCTATGGCGACTACCTGCTCGGCAAGGTGGGCAAGGTCTTCCCCGAGCTTCGCGCCGAGGTCCTCTCCTCGAAGTGAGCCGCTACTGCGACGGCGGGTACTTCTGCAGCTTTCGCTGCAACGAGCGGCGGTGGAGCCCCAACCGCCGCGACGCCTCGGAGATGTTCCCGTCACAGTCGTTGAGCACCCGCTGGATGTGCTCCCACTCGGCCCGTGCCAGCGAGGGCGCCTGGAACTCCTCGGCCACCTGCGGGCTCGGCTCTCCCAGCCCTCGCGCCAGCGCCACCAGCAGGTCATCCACGTCCGCCGGCTTCGGCAGGTAGTTGAGCGCTCCCAGCCGCACCGCCTCCACCGCCGTGGCGATGCTGCCGTAGCCCGTGAGGACGATGATGCGCGTGGAGTCGTCCAACCCCCGCAGCTCGCGCACCAACTCCAGACCGCTGCGACCCGGCATCCGCAGGTCCACCACCGCCAGCTCCGGGGACTCCTGCCGCGCCGCCGCCAGCGCCTCGTCCACCGAGCCCGCCGTCACCACCTCGAAGCCCCGCTCGCGGAAGGCGCGCGCCAGCCGCTCGCGGAAGACCGCGTCGTCATCCACCAGCAGCAGTGAGGGTGCGTCGGAGTCTCTCGGAGTGGCCATAACGGGCCGGGCTCACTCACCCGGGGCCGGGAGGCTCGCCCCGCTCGCCTCCGGGGACAACGGGGCAAATTGTCGCAGGCCCCCCGCCGGCCACGTCAGCTCCACCCGCGTGCCCTGCCCCGGCGTCGAGCGCAGCTCCAGCTTCCCACCCAGCTGATCCAGCACCGCCCGCGCCAGGAAGAGCCCCAGCCCCATCCCCTCCCCTGGTGGCTTCGTGGTGAAGAAGGGTTCGCCCGCTCGCGACAGCACCTCCGCCGTCATCCCCCGCCCCCCGTCCTCCACCGACAGCCGCCACAGCGCCGCCTCGCGCGAGAGCACCAGCCGCACCGGCGTTCCCTCCGGCGAGGCCTGGAGCGCGTTCTTCACCACCCCGCGAATGGCGTGTGTGAGCGCACGGGCCGGCACGGACACCGCCTCCTGCTGGCCGCGCCCTTCCGTCTCCACCTGGACGCGCTCGCGCCCGCTCAGGCCCTCCAGCGCTCCCTCCAACAACGAAGCGGGCGGCACCGAGACGAAGGCCTCTCCGCGGCTGGCGCCCGCATCCGCCGCCATCTGCCCGAGGATGTCGTGGCAGCGCGCTACCTGCTGGCGGATCAGCTGCGCGTCCTCGCGGCCCGCCGGCGTGAGCTCCGCGCGCCGCTCCAACTCCTTGGCCACCACGGCGATGGTGGACAGCGGCGTGGACAGCTCGTGCGCCGCCCCCGCCGCCAGCGTGGCCAGCGCCGCCAACTTCTCGTTGCGCGCCGTCACCGCGCGCGCCGCCACCAACTCCGCCTCACGCTGGGCCAGCGCCCGGGTGACTCGCTGCACGAAGTAGACGATGAAGACCGCGGCCAGCCCGAAGGCCACCCACATGCCCTCCAGGTGCAGCCGCACGTCATTGATGTGGTGGTGCTCGGCGCCAGCGGATCCACCGGGCACCCACAGGTGGCGGACGAACAGCGTGCCGAAGCACGCGGAGGCCATGGCCACCAGCGCCCACGTCCACCCGGCGCCCAGCACCACCGCCGCCAGGGCGATGTGGACCAGGTACAGCGTGCTGAAGGGGTTGAAGGGGCCGCCGCTGAAGTCCAGCAGCACCGTGAGCAGCACCACGTCCAGCGCCATCACCGCCCACAGCATCCACTCGCGAATGTCTCGCGGCTGCCGCGCCCACAACCCCAGCGCCCCGTTGCTCGCCGCCGCCACGCCCACCGTGGCGAACAGCGGCACCAGCGGCAGCGCCATGCCCATCCCCACGGTCGCCAGGAGGATCAGCGCCGCCTGCCCCACCACGGCACCCCAGCGCAGCCGCAGCAGCCACGAGAGGTTGATGGCCTGGGCCTCGCGCACCTCAGGGGTTCCCGAGCGTCATCCGGAACTGGCGGTAGAGCACCAGGCCCACCACCACCAGCACGATGAGGAAGAACAGCCCGGCGATGAGCTGTGCCCGGTTCGAGCTCGCCGGCGCCGCCGCGGGCGCGAAGCCCACCGGCGAAGCCGAGGCCAGGCGCACCACCTCGTCCCGCCCGCGCTGGGCGTACAGGTCCTCCGGCGCCTGCGCCAGGCGGATGCGGTACAGGCGCCCCGCCATCGCCAGCTCTCCCCGCCCCACCGCCAGCGACAGCAGCCGGTCGTGCGCGTCCCGGTCGTCCCACCGCTCCAGCACCGTGAGCCACGCGGCGCGCAGCGGCTCGGACAGCTCGTGCTCCTGCGGGTTGAAGTTGGCGTACACCAGCCCGCAGGAGGCGCACGACACCGCGCCCTCCTTGCGCACCGCGATGCACTTGGGACAGAAGCCCGGCGGCACCGCCAGCGGATCCTCCGAGCGCGCCAGCGCCGCCGCCTCCCGCACCCGCTCCTCCGAGGGCCGCAGCGTCACCACCTTCAGCGAGGGCACCGTGGTGCTCCGGGGGGGCAGGGCCAGAGGGGGCTCCAGCTCCGTCTGCGCCACCGCCGCGGCGAGCGCCTCCTCGGGCCGCGCACGGCTCTCCTGGCCGCAGCGCGCGCACGTCATCACCAGCACGCCCAGCTCGACTCGGAACGCGGCCGGCGGCGCCAGCCGCTCGCACGCATCACACAGGTACCTCATGGCTACACCTGACGGAGGGGGATGGGCATGGCACAGGCGATCAGCGCCAGGAAGCACAGGGCGCACACCCACTTGCGCCCGGTGCTCAGCGGCACCTCTGGCTCTACCACCTCCGGGTGCCCGAAGCCCACCATCTTGCTCACCACCAACAGCCACACACCCCAGGACGCCGTGGCGAACAGCGTCAGCCCCAGGAGCACCAGCGCCGCCGTCTTCCCCACCCACTGCGCGCGCCTGCCCCACAGCGCGTACGCCAGGTGCCCGCCGTCCAGTTGCCCCACCGGCAGCAGGTTGAGCAGCGTCACCAGCAGGCCGAACCACCCGGAGATGACCACCGGGTGTACCGCCACGTCCTTGCCCTCTGGCAGCGGCCCCAGCGTCAGGTAGGTGAGCCCCTGCATCAGCAGGTTGTCGGCGAAGATGGTCGCCCGGGGCACATACACCTCGGTAGCGGCGGCGGGAGCGACCTGGGTCAGTTGCTCCATCGTCCAGGCGAACAGCCGCTGCAGCAGCGACACCAGCGAGTCCTCGCCGGGGAAGGCCACCGCCGTCTGGGGCGCGTCCACCACCTGCGAGTGCAACAGGCCCCATATAAGGATGGGGATGGCGACAATCAGCCCCGCCAGCGGGCCCGAGGCGCCGATGTCCACCAGCGCGTTGCGGTGCGGAATGCGCCCGCGGATGCGGATCACCGCCCCCAGCGTGCCCACGCCGATGATGGGCAGGGGGATGAAGTAGGGCAGCGTCGCATCCACCTTGTGGTAGCGCGCCAGCAGGTAGTGCCCCATCTCGTGCGAGCCGAGGATCGTCAGCAGCGCCAGGCTGAAGGCCAGCGCGTCGTTCCACACCCGAGAGATGCCCAGCGCATCCCACGGGAAGACGCCCACGAAGGAGACAGGGTACGCGCTGAGCGTCGTGCCCACCGTGAGCACGAACAGCAGCAGGTGCGGCCAGAGCCTCACTGCAGGGCGGGCGGGAGCGATCTCCATCGGGGGTGCCAAGGTCTGGCTACCAAGCGCATTGATCCTTTGCAACGCAAGGGCCGGGCCCGGGAAAAAGGGGAATCTGCCGGGAACTGCGCTTGACTTGAAGCGGCCATCTGCTACGAACGCGCCGCGCTTGGGGACCGAACACTCAACCAAGGGCTCGCTCGAATGATCGATCCCTTACATTTCCCGCAAGCCATCTATCTGGGAGGGAACACAATGAAGAAGGCCATTCTGACCGCCGTTGCCGCGAGCAGCCTCGTGGCGTGCACCAGCGTCGAGAGCGCGGTTGTTTCCGGCGCTGAGATTTCCGCGAACGGCGGCGAGGCCGTTGCCGTGATCCAGGCGAACGCCCTGGGTCTGACCGCGATCTTCCACATCGTCGACCTGGTCCAGAGCGACCTCGACACCGTGGTGAACAAGCTCCTGGTGGCCGAGGCCAAGGCCATGGGCGCCACCAAGCTCGACCTGAAGGGCGCCGGCACCACCCCCCGCCACGGCATCTTCGCCCTGGCCGGTGGCATCATCGGCGTGACCAGCTCCTCCGCGATGGGCGTTGCCGTCAAGTAATCGCTCGGAGTCGCTGTCTTTCGAGAAGGCCCCCTGGCAACAGTGGGGCCTTCTTTATTTTCTCCCTTCTTCGCCCCCGCCCTCCGTATGCGCGTCCGCCTCCTGCTCCCCGCCCTGCTCGTATTCGCTGGCTGCACCAAGTCGGGTGAGGACCCCGCCGCCGCCCTGCTCACCGAGGTGAAGAAGCGCCTCACCGAGCGCGATGGCCGGCTGACGAGCTACCGCCTGGAAGGCCGCACGAGCGAGGGTGCCGCGGAGCCCGTGGGCTTCAGCTTCGCCTACCGCTCGCCGCAGCGGATGCGCGCCGCGCTGGGCGCGCCCATCTCCCGCACCTTCTCGTGGGATGGGGAGCGGCTCTTCGAGCTGAGCGAGACGGAGAAGCGGCTGACCACCTTCAAGACGGAGCTGCCCCCGGAGCGGCGCGCCGGCTTCCTCACCGAGACTTTCGCCCCCTTCACCCCCGAGGGCTTCCGCGCCCCGCTGCTGCCCCTGGGCGCCAGCGCCAAGCGCACCACCCACCCGCGCGCGCAGGAGGCCGTGGAGCTGTCCGCGAAGGTGGCGGACCCCGCCGCCCAGGGCCTGGAGGTGGCCTACACGCTGCGCTGGCCCACGCTGGACTTCCTCGGCAAGCGCTCCCTCACCGCCGAGGGCGACACGCTCGAGGTGCGCGTGGAGGAGGAGCACTGTGACGAGGCGCTCAAGCTCTGCGTCCCCAAGCGCCTCACCCGCTGGGTGAAGGGCGAGAAGGTGGGCGAGACGACACTCTCCGGAGTGGAGCTCAATCCCGCCCTGCCCAACGACACCTTCACCCTCGGTGCTCCCGAGGGTTACGAAGTCCTCACCAAGACACTGGTGGACGCGGCGGCCAAGTAACCGCCACCGCCGCCTTGCCCGCGTGCCTCACCGTTCCCACCTTCCCCGGGTGGAGGTACGGGTGATGGTGCAGAACGTCATCTTCGACGTGGATGGGACGCTGGTGGACTCGGTGGATGAGCACGCCGAGGCCTGGCGCCGGGCGTTCCTCGAGTTCGGCCGGGACGTGCCCTTCTCGCACGTGCGCAGTCAGATCGGTAAGGGCGCGGATCAGCTCATCCCCGTCTTCTTCAATGACGAGGAGCTGGAGCGCTTCGGCAAGGACCTGGACGAGTACCGCAGCAAGCTCTTCCTCAAGGACTTCCTGCCCAAGGTGCGCGCGTTCCCGAAGGTGCGTGAGCTGTTCCAGCGCCTGCGCAAGGACGGGGTGCGCGTCGCCCTGGCCTCCAGCGCCAAGGGTGAGGAGCTCAAGCACTACATCCAGCTGTGCCGCATCGAGGGGCTCTTCGAGGAGGCCACCAGCAAGGATGACGCGGAGAAGAGCAAGCCGCACCCGGACATCTTCGCCGCGGCGCTCGAGCGGCTGGGGCGCCCGGACGTGAGCGCCACCTGCGTGGTGGGTGACACGCCCTATGACGCGCTCGCCGCTGGCAAGTTGAGCGTGCCCACCGTGGGCCTGCTGTGCGGCGGCTTCCCGGCGGACGACCTGCGCGCCGCGGGCTGCCGCGTGCTGATGAAGGATCCCGCCGAGCTGCTCGCGCGCTACGAGGCCTCGCCCCGCGCCTGGCCCTGGACGGAAGGGAACGTGGCCGCCTCTCCCGAGGACGAAGAGTCGCGCTGATCAGTAGAAAGCAGGAAAAGTTCTTTTCCACGTCAGCGCCGCGAGGTGAGTGAGCCCTCGGGGTGTTGACGTGCCGTCCCTTGCCGCTCGTCTCTCGTGAGTGACAGGCTCCGGCTCCCTTCTTCATGCATCGGGAGTCGTGAATGGCGTTGCAACCTGTTGGGTCCCTCAGGTTCCTCCTGGCCTTGGTGTTCGTGCAGCTGGCCAGCGCGTGCGGAGGTGGCTCGACTCCGCCTCCAAACCCTCCTCCTGAGATGGATGCCACGGCGCCGACGACTCGGGCGACCCCCGCTGGCGGCACCTTCAGCGCGCCCGTCACGGTGGAGCTGACGTGCGCGGATCCGGGCGGCAGCGGCTGCTCGGCTACGCACTACACCACCGATGGCGCCACCCCCACGCGGAGCTCGCCGCGCTACAGCGCGCCCCTCTCCCTGGCGGCCAACACCACCCTGAAGTTCTTCTCCGTGGATGTCGCGGGCAACGCGGAGGCGGTGAAGACGGAGACGTACGTCATCAACCTCGACCTGGTCCCGCCGACCGTGAGCGCCTCGCCGGAGGGTGGCACGTACAACGCCGCCCAGACGGTCACCCTCACCTGCGATGACGGCACGGGCAGCGGCTGCGCCTCCATCCGCTACACCACCGACGGCAGCGCGCCGACGACCTCGTCCCCCGCGTACACGACGCCGCTGTCCATCTCCGCCAACACCCCGCTCAACTTCATCGGCGTGGACACCGCCGGCAACGTGAGCGTGGTGCATACCGAGGCCTATGTCATCGTCACGGGGGCGCCCACCGTGGAGGCCAGCCCCGCCGGTGGCACGTACAACCTCTCGCAGTCGGTGACGCTCGCCTGCACGGGCAGCTTGGGCAGCACCTGCATCGCCATCCACTACACGGTGGATGGGAGCACCCCGACGACCTCGTCCCCCACGTATACGGCGGCGCTGGTCATCTCCGCCAACACCCCGCTCAAGTTCATCGGCGTGGACAACGCGGGCAATGTCTCCGCCGTGGTGACCGAGACCTACGTCATCGACACCGTGGCGCCCATCGTGGCGGCCAACCCCACCGGCGGCACGTACACCACGGCGCAGTCGGTGACGCTCACGTGTATCGATGCCTCGGGCACGGGTTGCGCTTCCATCCGCTACACCACCAATGGGAGCACTCCGACGACGGCCTCCACGCAGTACACGGGGCAGTTGTCGCTTGCCGCGAACACCACGCTCAAGTTCATCGGCGTGGACAATGCCGGCAACGTCTCCACCGTGGTGACCGAGACCTACGTCATCGACACGGCGGCTCCCACCGTGGTGGCCACCCCCGCGGGTGGCTCCTTCAACGCGGCGCAGTCGGTGACGCTCACCTGTGCGGACGGCTCGGGCACGGGCTGCGCCTCCATCCACTACACGCTGGATGACAGCACTCCGACGACGGCTTCCTCCACGTACACGGCTCCGCTGCCCATCTCCGCCAACACCCCGCTCAAGTTCATCGCCGTGGACGAGGCCGGCAACGTCTCCGCCGTGGTGACCGAGACCTATGTCATCGACACCGTGGCGCCTACCGTGACAGCCAGCCCCGCGGGTGGCTCCTTCAACGCGGCGCAGTCCGTGACGCTCACCTGTGTGGACGACCCGGGCACGGGCTGCGCCTCCATCCACTACACGCTGGATGACAGCACTCCGACGACGGCTTCCTCCACGTACACGGCTCCGCTGCCCATCTCCGCCAACACCCCGCTCAAGTTCATCGCCGTGGACGAGGTCGGCAACGTCTCCGCCGTGGTGACCGAGACCTATGTCATCGACACCGTGGCGCCCACCGTGACGGCCAGCCCCGCCGGTGGCACCTTCAACGAGACTCAGACGGTGACGCTCTCGTGTGCCGACGTCTCGGGCACGGGCTGCGCCTCCATCCACTACACGCTGGATGGCAGCACCCCGACCGAGACTTCCTCCGAGTACACGGCTCCGCTGTCCATCACCACCACCACCACGCTCAGCTTCATTGGCGTGGACGAAGTGGGCAACGTCAGCAGCGTCCGCATCGAGGATTACGTCATCGACACCGTGGCGCCCACCACCACGGCCTCTCCCGGAGGCGGGGTGTACGCCACGGAGCAGACCGTCACCCTCACCTGTGACGCCGGCACCGGCACCGACTGCGCGGTCACCTACTACACTGTCGACGGCAGCACCCCCGACACCACCTCTCCGCAGTACATGGGGCCGCTGTCCATCAGCACCAACACCCGGTTGAAGTTCTTCTCCGTGGACCTTGGCGGTAACACCGAGACCGTGAAGTCCCAGAGCTACTTCATCGGCAGCTCGCCCGCCGACACCTCGACTCAGATCGCCGCCGTGCGCGCCGCCGCCAATGGCACCGTGAACCTGCCCATCACCCTGGCGCTCGTCACCTACGTCAAGCCGCTGGTGAGCACCGACCCCGCCGGCTTCTTCCTCCAGGCCGAGCAGGCCGGGCCCGCCGTCTTCATCGCCGTGGACCCCGCCACGCTCACCCCCGTGCCCGCCGCCGGTGACCGCGTCTCCCTCACGGCGACCACCAAGGCCACCGTGTCCAACATGGTTCGCGTGACGGCCATCTCCAACTTCACCGTGGCCGGCAGCGGCGAGTCGGTGGAGCCGCTCCGCGCCGACGTGAGCACCGTCGATCTGCCTCCCGCGGTGGCCAGCTACGAGAGCGAGCTCATTTCCATCACCGGTACGCTGAACACCGCCTTTGCCGGTTCGGGCACCGGGCACGTCGCATCGAACCTCGCCACCGTCGGCACGCCCTCTGGCACCAACCTCTTGCTGCGTCTGCCCACCCCGCTGCAGGACCAGCTCGACCTGGAGGTGAACTGCAGCGTCACGGCGCAGGCGCCCCTGTGGCGCTCCACCACGATGGCCCAAGCCTCCGGGTGGAAGCCCGCGGACATCACCGTCCTGGCCTGCCCCGCCCCCAAGGTGCTGAGCGCCTCGGCCAGCAACCCCACCAGCATCGCGGTTCGCTTCACCCGGCACATCGAGCCGGGCAGCGTGCAGCCCAACGGCAGCCAGTTCACCTTCAACAACGGCCTGTCGGCCAGCGCCGCCACCGTCCAGGGGCGCGACGTGCTGCTGACCACCGTCGCCCAGACGGGTGGCCTGCCCTACACCGTGACGGTGGACGGCAGCGTGCGCGACACCCAGAGCACGCCGCTCGACGCGACGGCTACCACCGCCACCTTCACCGGTTACCAGCCCGTCGCCATCCTGCGTATCAACGAGGTCTCCCCCAACATCACGAGCGCGAGGGATCTCGTCGAGTTGTATGTGGTGCAGGGCGGCAACGTCGCCGGCTACACCCTGGCGCAGGAGACCAGCACGCTCGCCACGCTGCCCAGCGCGCAGGTGGCCACTGGCGACATCATCGTGGTGCATTTCTCCCCGAACACCACCGATGGTCCTTCCTCGGAGACGACCAGCAAGAACCAGTTCCCCGAGGCCACGTACTCCTCCAACTACGACTCCGCCTGGGACGTCCGCGCTGGGACCTCGGCCATCACCTACTCGAGCCGCGTGCTCCGGGTGAAGGATGCGCAGGGCAACACGCAGGACGGTGTCTCGTTCGCGAACACCTCGCCGGCTCCCGGCGACTTCCCGACCTACCTCCAGGCGCTGCAGGCCGAGGGGCAGTGGCTGCCCGCCAACTGCAGCGGTGTTCCCTGCAGCACCACCTCGAACCCGACGGCCGCCCAGGTCTCCGCGAACTGGACCGGTGCCGGCACGACCAAGACTGGCGCCACCGTGCGCCGCGTGTCCGCGACCGACACCAACATGGCCGGTGATTGGGCCGTCGGCGCGCAGTCGCTGGGCCTGCCCAACCCGTAACCCTCCCTTTGGGAGGAGCCGCTCTTAGGCTCCTCCCGGAGGGCCCCCATTCGCCGTCTACAAAACGCTTTCTCTATGGAAAAGCCGCCTCGCGCGGCTTTTTTCGTTCCTTTCCAGGCAGTTGGGCCGAAATATTATGGACGTAACAGAATCCCTTGGCTTAGCCTGCCTCCCGACCATCCGGGGTTCCGCACGAAAAGGGTCGTCCCGCACCGCGCGATGAGTCGCTCCAGGGAGGAAGTCCGTGAAGAAACATTTCATTAGCTTGCTGGTAGGCGTCGCCTTCGCAGCGGCCGCTTGCAGTGCGCAACCGTCGGCGGAGCCCGCACCGGAGGAGACGAAGGGCGAGTCGGCGCCGCTGGTGCTCGCCAGCGTCAACGTGGACAACAAGACGCGCTCTTCGTTGACGACGAAGCGCTCGGGGCTCACCACCGCCGCCGCCAGCGCCGTGGTCTATGACGAGCAGTGCTTCGCGCGAGCCCTGCCCGCCAACGATGATGGCTCGACCGCCAACGTCGCCCTGCCGTTTGCCCTCAACTTCTTCGGGCAGACGTACTCCGAGTTCTTCATCAACAACAACGGCAACGTCACCTTCAACGCGCCGATGCGGACGTACACGCCGTTCGCGCTGACGTCCACCACCCCGCCCATCATCGCCGCGTTCCTCGCGGACGTGGACACGCGCGGCTCGGGCTCGGGCCTCACCACCTACTCGGCCGGCACGTTCGACTTCCAGGGTCGCCCCGCCTTCTGCGTCAGCTGGATCGACGTGGGCTACTACTCCGCGCACACCGACAAGAAGAACACCTTCCAGCTGCTGCTGGTGGACCGCACCGAGACGGGCGCGGGCAACTTCGACATCGTGCTGAACTACGACACCATCAACTGGGAGACGGGTGATGCTTCCGGTGGCCGCGGCGGCTTCGGCGGCACCTCGGCCGGCGCCGGCTTCTCGGCGGGCAACGGCAACCCGGACGCGTTCTACAGCTTCCCGGGCTCGCTGGTTCACAGCGGCCTGCTGGACCTGAACACCGACACGGGGCTGATCCACAGCAGCCGCAACAGCCCCATCCTGGGCCGCTACATCTTCCAGGTGCGCAACGGCACCCCGGACGTGACGCCGCCGGTCACCACCGCCACCATCTTCCCGGCGTCTCCTGACGCCAACGGCGAGTACCACGCCCCCGTCTCCATCACCCTGAACGCGACCGACGACGACTCGGGCGTGGCCAGCATCACCTACGCCCTGAGCGGCGCGACCACCGGTGGCGCCACCGTGGCGGGTGACGAGGCCCACGTGCCGGTCATCGCCGCGTACGGCACCACCACCGTGACGTTCTACGCGGTGGACGTGGCGGGCAACGTGGAGGAGCTGCAGACGCTCACCATCACCATCACCCCCGAGGACGTGCCCTGCACCGCGGTGGACCTGAACGACTACAACCTGTTCCTGGCGGCCGACTACACCAACGGTCACGACGTGCAGGGCAAGGTCGCCGCCGGCGGCAACGTCTCCATGGACGGCTTCGCGGTGGGCGCGGGCCTGCAGGAGAGCGACACCCAGAACGTGTTCGTGGTGGGCGGTGACCTGACGATGCGCAACGGCGCGGTGTTCGGCGACACCTTCTACGGCAACAGCGTGGACCTGGACGGCACCGTCACCTTCCCGCGCGGCACGCTGGCGCAGGGCACGCCGATCGACTTCACGGCCCGCTTCAGCGAGCTGAACTCGCTGTCCACGGACCTGGGCGGCCGCGCGGCCAACGGCACCACGCGCATCGAGCCGTGGGGCGGCATCTTCCTGGAGGGCACCGCCTCTGACCTGAACATCTTCGAGGTGCAGGCCTCGGACATCGCCAACGCCAAGTACTTCTCCATCAGCGTGCCGTTCGGCTCGTTCGTGGTGGTGAACTTCCGCGGCGCGGCGTTCACGTTCACCGGCTTCGGCCACGGCTACAGCGGCGTGGACCAGACGGGAATCCTGTTCAACTTCCCGGAGGCCACCAGCATCAACGCCTTCGGCTACGGCTTCTGGGGCACGGTGCTGGCGCCCCAGGCCGCCATCACCTTCGACAACGGCAGCTGGGACGGCGGCATCTACGCCTACTCGCTGTCCGGCACCGCCGAGGGCCACATCAACCCGCTGCGTGACTACGAGTTCTGCACGGGCAACAACTACTAACCGGTTCGCTTCCAGTTGACTGGAAGAGGGGTCGCGCGAGGTACCGCGCGGCCCCTCTGCTTTTGCGGGTACACAGTGCGACACGTGGGCGGATGTCGCAGTTCGCGGGTTGGGCCTTCCCTCCCTGCTCCCCTGGCTCCTCGGGGAGGCCATGCGCACCTTGGGTGCGGGAAGAGGAGGAAGCACCCTGGAGACAGCCCTGATCGCGCCCCCGCGGCGCCGCGCCCTGGAGGACGGGCCCGCGGTGTTGGTGGTGAACACCAAGTCTCGCTCGGGGCGGGAAGCCTTCGAGGCGGCTCGCGCGGCGCTCTCCGCCCGAGGCGTGCCGCTGCTGAGCTGCCATGCACTCACCCAGCCGCGCCGCCTGCCTCGGGTGCTGGCCGACGCGGTGGCGCGTGGCGCCCGGCGCATCCTCGTGGGCGGAGGCGATGGCACGGTGAGCTTCGCCGCCTGCCAGCTGCTCGGCAGGGACGTGACGCTGGGCGTGGTGCCGCTGGGCACCGGCAATGACTTCGCCCGCTCGCTGGGCATCCAGGACACGGTGGAGGCCGCCTGCGACGTCATCGCCGAGGGCTACACGGCCCGGGTGGACGTGGGCCTGGCCAACGGGCGGCCCTTCCTCAACGCGGCGAGCCTCGGGCTGGCCACCGCCATCGCCAAGCGGCTCAACAAGAAGCTCAAGCAGCGCATCGGCAAGCTCGCCTATCCCGTCGCCGCCGCCACCCAGCTCTGGGAGCACCAGCCGTTCCGGGTGCGGCTACAGGCCGACTCGCAGGCGCTCGAGCTGGAGGCGCTCCAGCTCGTGGTGGGCAACGGGCGCTACCACGGCGCGGGCAACATGGTGGCTCCGGGCGCGGCGCTGGATGACCACCGGCTGCACGTCTACGCCATCACCGCTCCTTCGGCGGAGTCCGGCCGGGAGGGCACCAGCCTGGGGCAGTTGCAGGACATGTCCACGCTGGCGCGCGTGGCGCTGTCGCTGCGCCGGGGGGAGCACGTGGAGCACCCCTCCGTCACCTACCTGCGCACCTCGCGGCTGTATGTGGAGTCCGAGCCCGTGCAGGAGGTGAACGCGGACGGCGAGCTCATCGGCCGCACGCCGATGCGCTTCGAGGTGGTGCCCTCCGCGCTCCGGGTGTACGCGCCCGCTCCCGCGCCCGTGGCGCACTGAGCGGGCGCTTGGGGCTCAGCCCTGCTCCAGCACCCGCGAGAGCACCTGGGCGGTGAAGTTCACCAGGGGGATGACGCGCTGGTAGTTCATCCGCGTCGGGCCGATGACGCCCACCGAGCCCAGCACCTGCTCGCGGCTGCCGTAGGGGCTGGCGATGACGGTCAGCTCTCCGGCCGCCGAGAACTCGCTCTCGGCCCCGATGAAGATCTGCATCTCCCGGGCGCGCTGCACCCGGTCGAGCAGCTGCAGGAGCTTGTGCTTCTCATCCAGCTTCCGGAAGAGCGAGCGCATGCGCTCCACGTCCGCGAACTCGGGCTGCTCCAGGAACGAGCCCGTGCCTTCAATCAGCACCCGCTCCGACTCCGGCGTCTGCAGATCCGTGGCCGCCGCGCCCAGCTTCAGCGCCTTGGCCGTCAGCGCGTTGTAGAGCGCCTGCTCCTGGTCCATCTCCTGGCGGATGCGCTCGCGCGCCTCCTCCAGCGGCACCTCGCGCAGCAGCTCCGAGAGGTAGTTGGAGGCCTTGAGCAGCTCGTCCGAGGTGAACGGGAACTCGACCGTAATCACCTTGTTCTGCACCTGCCCGTTGTGCCCCACCAGCACCGCCAGCACGCGGTTCTCTCGCAGCCGCACGAACTCGATGCGGTGGAACACCGTGGCCTCCGGCCGCGGGGTGAGCACCACGCTGGCGTGCCGGGTGAGCGAGTGCAGAATCCGGCTCGCCTCGCCGAGGATGTCCTCCACGTTGGACTCGTACACCAGCCCCGCGTGGATGAGCTCCCGGTCCTTGGGCGCCGGATCCTTCAGCCGCACCATGGTGTCCACGAAGAAGCGGTAGCCCCGGTCCGTGGGGACGCGCCCCGCGGAGGTGTGCGGCTTCTCCAGGAAGCCCAGCTCCTCCAGGTCCGCCAGCACGTTGCGCAGCGTCGCCGAGGACACATCGAACTCGGCGCGACGCGTCAGCTGTTGGCTGCCGACCGGCCCACCCGTGGTGATGTACTCCTGCACGACCGCTCGCAGGACTTCCTTCTCACGTTCGCCTAGCTCTTCCGACATCCCTGATCACACTCCAGCCTGCCGCGCTGCCTTGTCTGGCTCACAGCGCCTCAAGGACGAGCAAAGTCTAAGGAGGTCTCCGAGACGGTTCAATCCCGCCCAGCCTACCAGGCAACCGGGCGCGGGCCCGTTCACGCCCGCCCCCCACCCCGGACCGAGGGTTCTCCACCCTTGAAGCCGGCGCCCCGGCGGCTTGAAATGACAGGGGCGCATGTACGACGACATCCTCGAGGTCCGCCACGCGGTGGAGAGTCTGCTGTACCGCTATGCCACCTGTCTGGACGACGGGCCGCTGGAGCACTGGGCACAGTGCTTCACCGAGGAGGGGCAGTACCGCCTGCTGCCGCGCGAGAACTTCCTGAGCGCCTTCCCCGTGGCGCTGATGCACTGCACCTCCCGGAGCCAGTTGGAGGAGCGCCTCGCCACCCTGCGGCGCGCCCATGCCACCGTGCCGTACGCCTGCCGCCACCTGTACACCAACGTCCAGGTGGCGCCGGAGCGCGCCGGCCGGGCCTCGCTGCGCGCCAACTACACCGTCTACCACGCGGTGGACGAGGGCGAGGTGGAGCTGCTCAGCGTGGGGCGCCTGGAGGCGCGCATCCGCATGGAGCCGGCGCCGCTCTTCGAGCGGATGGATGTCATCTACGAGACGTGCCGGCCGTCGGGCTTGAAGGTGTATCCGCTCTAGCAGTGCGCGCCGCACCGCGTTGGCGTGCGCCCAACTGTGTCCATTGTCCCGAAGGGCAGCTGTCACTCGCGCCACTGAAGTGAACGCGTTACAAGGGCGGCCTCGTGTCCTCCAGCGCGCCCTCCCTGTCCGCCCCGCTGCCTGCCCAGTCCACCCCCGCGGACCCGCGCCGAGGTTGGCTGCTCTTCTGCCTCTTCGCGCTCTACTTCATCTGGGGCTCCACCTACCTGGCGATCCGCTGGGCGCTCGAAGGGGGCTTTCCTCCGCTGCGGCTGGGCGGGCTGCGCTTCACCCTGGCGGGCGCCATCCTCTATGGGGTGCTGCGCCTGAGGGGCATGCGCTCGCCGACGCGGCGCGAGTGGATGGCGGGTGCCTTCACCGGCTTCCTGCTGCTCGTCGTGGGCAATGGGTGCGTCGCCTATGCCCAGCAGTGGGTGTCCTCGGGCGTGGCGGCGCTGGTGGTGGGCAGCATGCCGCTGTGGGCGGCGCTCTTCGGGGGCCTCTATGAGGGCCAGTGGCCGGGCCGCGCCGAGCGGTGGGGATTGGCGCTGGGCTTCTTCGGCATCGCCCTGCTCAACCAGGGGGGCGAGCTGGGCGGCCGGTGGCTGCCGGTGGTCGCCTTGCTCTTCGCGCCGCTGGCGTGGGCCTTTGGCTCCATCTGGGCCCGGCACCATGCCTTCATGC
This sequence comes from Hyalangium ruber, assembly GCF_034259325.1. Classification (NCBI taxonomy): domain Bacteria; kingdom Pseudomonadati; phylum Myxococcota; class Myxococcia; order Myxococcales; family Archangiaceae; genus Hyalangium; species Hyalangium rubrum. Next base: position 702,664 of record NZ_JAXIVS010000004.1, read on the forward strand.
CCCAGGGGCTGATGGCGACCGCCACGCAGATGTTGTGCTCGGGCGCGGCGCTGCTGGTGCTGAGCGCCGCCACGGGCGAGCACATGTTGGGCATGCCGGATGCGCGCGGGCTGGCCTCCTTCTTCTACCTGGTGGCCTTCGGCTCGCTCATCGCCTTCAGCGCCTATGGCTACCTGCTGCGCCACGCGCGGCCGGCGCTCGCCACCAGCTACGCCTACGTCAACCCCATGGTGGCGGTGCTGCTGGGCGTGCTGCTCGGCGGTGAGACTCCCGGCCCGCATGCCTTCGTGGCCATGACGGCCATCCTCGCGGCGGTGGTCCTCATCACCCGCAGGGCTCCCGCCAAGGTCCGTCGGGAAGCCAGCGCGCAGGCCAGCACGCCTTCGACCTCCTGAGCCGCTTCAGGGGGTGCAGCAGCTGTGGACGAGGTTCAGCAGCCGGGCGGACTCGAAGGGCTTGCGCAGGAAGCCCTCCGCCTCGGTCGGAGGCGGGGCCTCGCTCGCGGTGAGCACCACCACGGGCACGGAGTGCCGCTGAGGGTCCGCGCGCAGGCAGGAGAGGAACTCACTGCCGGACAGCAGCGGCAACCACCAGTCCAGGAGGATGAGGCACGGCCGGCCGATGCGCTCGAGCAGCTTCAGCCCCGCCATGCCGTTGGGAGCGGCGGCGACCTCGAAGCCCTCCGCTTCGAGCAGGGCCGACATGGCCTCTCTCAAGTCTGCATCGTCCTCCACCAAGAGGATGGTTTGGCTCATGACGTCCTGTCCCCCTGGGAAGTCTACCCGGGGGCAGGTGGCTCGACCCTGAGGTATTCTTGGAGTGCCAACAAATCAACGCGGCGAACCGCCGGGGCTCAGTGCCGGGCGGCGCGGGGGCAGGCTGTGCCGGGTGTGGTCATAGAAGCAGTCGGCGCCCAGGTGGGCGATGAGCTGGCGCTCGTGCTCGGCTCCTTCCGGAGTCCCCGCTTGGGTCGGTAGCGCGTAGGGCTGGACCAGAATGGTGCCCTGCCCGAGGTCCTGCTTGAACTCACCGGGAAGCGTGTCCAGCCGCTCGCCGAACATGCTCACGAAGGGGGGGCCAAAGAAGTTGCGCCAGAACAGCCCCGCCAGCCCCTCGCTGGGGTCTCGCACGGTGGAGGACTCCTCTGATCCGAGACCGTCTGCTGCCGGCACCAGCCTCCGTGTCTTACGCTCGAAGTCATCATCCACCGCGGACTGTGCCAGCGGAGAGCCCATCAGGCGCATCAGTTCCAGCACCTGCCGCATGTGCTCTGTACGCCATGAAGCCTTCACGGCCTCTCGGATCGAAGTCCTCCAGATGATGGCCCCCGTATGGGGCGGGACATCTGGCCTGGCCGGGTGGATCAGGAAGAAGTCTCGATCCGTTGGGGCTGCCACACACAAGGCCTTCAGGTCGTCGTAGAAGGTCAGCAGCACCTCGTAGTCGAGGTGCTCTGGATCAAGCCTCTCTTCTGGAAAAGCCAACCCGAAGCGGGTGGGCCGGAACCAGCGATACTCTTCCAACGCCCTCCGGAGAAACTCTCGGACACGTGTGAGCGGTGGGAGCCCCGGTGGCAGATAGATATAGGTCTTGAGGTATTTCATCGCGGCATGGGACTTCAGGGGTAATACCTCAAGCTGGCTCGGCCCTGGACCCTGAGGCGCTCGAGCAGATCCTGAAGGGGTGCGGAGAGCCGAGTAGGCCCGTCTGCATGCCGAGCCGAGCGGGCCCATACCTCGATATGGCCTCCCTGTTTCTCCACATACCGAAGCATCGCCTCCAGATTGCCTGAAAGCGAAAGCTTCGCGCGCGCCTTGACCTCGACGAAGTGGTAGGGCTGCCCCCAGACCAGCTCTCCAGGAGTCGGGCTGCCCACGACCGCATCGGGGATGAAGCCCTTCGCCTCACTCTCGGGCGGCGGCATCATCAATGCCCGGTTCTTCTCCTGCCCACGGGCCTGGAGCACCGCCTGCTCCAGTTCGCTGCCCTTCTCCTTGTTCTTGAGGATGGTCTCGTACTTCTTGCGCCAGTCCTCGTCGATGCCGTAGCGAAAGCGCGAGTACTTGTCCGGGTGGCGGAACTGGTAGTCCACCCATGCCGCCGCCATGTGCTCGGCACTGCCAAGCTCCAGGCGCAGGCCTGCTTCTCCCAGCCGAGAGCCCACCAACGGCACCTTGCCGCCCCGGCGCAGCGTGTCGGCCGCTTCCGCCAGCGGCTTCTCCAACCCCGCGGCCACGCGTCGCAGGAAGGCCACGTCCTCCTCGCTCAACCTCCGCCCCGCCGCCGCCTGGCGCACCAGCACCTCCACCTGCGAGGCGTCCGCGGGGCTCAGGTGGCTGGCCACCCGCTGCAGCACCCGCACCTCTTCCAGGCTTCGCCCCGTCACCAACGCCGCCCGCTCCACCCACTCCCCACCACCTGACAGCGCTCGCCCCGGCACGAACGGCACGAGCACCGCCACCCCACTCAGCAGCCGCTCCTCCGGCTCCAGCTTCCGACCGGTGATGCTGTAGCCCGCCACGAGACCAGCTGCGTCCGTCGCCTCGCCTATCCCCGGCAGCAGGCCCGCCAGCAACTCAATCACCAGCTCGTCGGCCGGGGGCCTCGTGTCCTCCGGAGGCGTGTAATCCAGATGGGGCGGTGCGTACCGTCCCAGCTCAATGGCCGTGGCCAGACTGCTACGACGCGCCAGCAGGTAGAGTGCCACCTCGCTGGGCCCCTTCCTCAACAGCGCCTCGTCACGCGTATGGGTGAAGGCCCAGTCCAGCACCGCTCCCGTGAGCGCATCCAAGGACTGGGTGCGCAGTGGGTGCTCGGTCAGCAGGTGCCCGGGCGCCACCCGCCGCACCCGCTCCCGCGCTGTCTCACCCCAGCGCGTCTGAGCCCAGTCCAGGTACTCCTCCAGCTTCGCTTCCACCTCTGCCTGCCGTCGGGCCTCCTGGCGTTCCCTCTCCTGCCGCTCGGCCTTCAGCTCTGCGTACACCTCCAGGGGTCGATGCCGCCTCAGCGTCGCCTCGTCCTGGCTCAGCGCCCACTGCTGCAACTCGAGCAGTACCCGGTGCTCCAGCCGCTGCTGCTCCTCGGGCACCCGTGCTCGCTTCAACTGCTCTTCTTGCTCGCGGATGAACTCCAGGTAGGGCGTCACCGCCCCCGTGCCCATCGCTCCCGCTCCACCTCCTGTACTCGCCTCCGTCCGCTCGGCCATTTCCCGCCGCTGACGAAGCGTGCGCATCTTCCGCGCGTGGGCTCGAAGCTCCCGACAGCTCCCCAGCAAACCGCAGGGCGCCTCGGGACGCGGGCCCGCCGCGCATCCTCCCCACATGCCGCTCAGCCCCAGCAGCAGCACCGTGAGCCACCGCGCACCAGACCTGGAGAGGAGCTTCATCCGAGGAAGGTTCATGAGCACTCGCCAGCACGCACGAGACCCCCCAGCGTCGGGGCTTCCCCTCGGCGACGCTGGCTCTGGAAGGAGCTGAATCTCGGCTGGAGGCTCAGCCCGCCGAGACCTGGGTCTGCACCACGGCGGCGTGCGGCTCTACCGGGGCCTCGGCCGCGGCGGCCTGCTGCTGCGCCTCACGCGGCAGCCACACATGGAACAGCGAGCCCTCGCCGGGCACGCCCTGGGACTCCACCCAGATGCGCCCGCCGTGCTGCTCGACGATGCCCTGGCTAATGGTCAACCCCAGCCCCAGCCCGCCGTACTTCGAGCCGTGCGCGCGCCCGAAGCGCTCGAAGATGACCGACTGCTTCTCCGGGGGAATGCCCACGCCGCGGTCCTTCACCATCAAATGCACTCCCGTCCCCTCCTCCAACACCCGCACCACCACCTCGCCCCCGTCCGGCGAATACCGGATGGCGTTGGACACCAGGTTCGTCAGCACCTGGTCCAGGCGCCCCCGGTCCCACACACCCTCCAGCCGCTCGGGGACCTCCAGCCGCAGCGGGTGCGACTGGGCGAGCACCGACATGCGGTCGCACGTCTCGCGCAACAGCTGCCCCAGGTCGAAGCGCTCCAGCTCCAGCGACAGGCGCCCGGCCTGCAACCGGCTGATGTCCAGCAGCTCCTCCACCAGCTTCGTCATCCGGTCGATCTGCCGGTTGATGATTTTCAGCGACTTGCCCGGCCCCGTCTCCGTCTGCCCGCCCAGCTTGAGCATGGCCAGGTGGGCATGGCCCTTGGCCGCCGCCAGCGGGGTGCGCAGCTCGTGGCTGGCCGCGGCGAGGAACGCATCCTTCGCCTCGCTGGCCATGCGCAGCGCGGCCTCGGCGCGCTGGTGCTCGGTAATGTCACGCGCCACGGAGATGAAGCGGCCCAGGCCCCCGCCCGCCTTCACGTACTGGAGCACCACCTCCACCGGCACCTCGGTGCCATCCTGCCGCCGGTGCGTGGTGGTGTAGGTGTGGCTGGGCTTGGTGCCACTGAGCAGCGGCGCCAGCAGCCGGCGGAAGCCCTCCTCGTCGAAGGCGCCCTCCACCCGCAGCACGCTGTTGCCCAACAAGTCCTCCACCGTGGAGCCCAGCTGCCGGGCCGCGCCCGCGTTGGCGTAGGTGAGCGAGAGCTGCTCCGGCTCGAACATGAGCACGCAGTCGAGCGTCGCATCCAACGTGGTCTTGAAGCGCTCCAGCGTCTCCTCGGTGCGCTTCTTGTCGTCGATGTCCGTGGCCACGGCGATGAAGCCCAGCAGCCGCCCGGCCTCGTCCCGCTCGGGCACCGAGCGCCCCAGGTGCCAGCGCCACACCCCGTCGCTGCGCCGCATGCGGAACTCGCGCTCCGTCCGGGTGCCCTCGCGCACGCCCTCCTGCCACATCCGGCGCATGGCCTCCTGGTCCTCCGGGTGGACATGCGCCAGGAAGACGTCCAGCGACAGCTCTTGCTCCTCCGTGCGGCCGATGTAGTCGCGCCACACCCGGTTGGCGTAGTACAGCGAGCCGTCCGGGCGCGCCGCCCACATGGACTCCGGCAGCGAGTCCAACAGCCGCCGGTAGCGCAGCTCGCTCTGGCGCTCCAGCGCCTCGCGCTCCTTCTGGCGCAGCAGCGCGCCCTGGCGCTGGATCTGCTGCTCCTTGAGGAACAAGTCCACGAACACGCCGACCTTGGAGCGAAGAATCTCCGGGTCGAACGGCTTGAGCAGGTAGTCCACCGCGCCGTGCGCGTAGCCCTTGAAGACATGGGCCGCATCCCGGCTGAGCGCGGTGAGGAAGATGATGGGGATGGTGCGGGTGCGCTCGCGCTGCTTGATGAGCGCCGCCGTCTGGAACCCGTCCAGCCCCGGCATCTGCACATCCATGAGGATGACAGCGAAGTCTCGCTGCAGGAGGAACTTCAGGGCCTCCTCACCACTGGTGGCCTTCACCAGCTCCTGGCCCAGCGGCTCGAGGATGGCCTCGAGCGCCAGCAGGTTGGAGGGGTGGTCATCCACCATGAGGATGCTCGCCCGGGAGCGCGGGGTGCTCTCGGGGACACGGTCGGTGGTGGAGTCGTTGGGAATCATGCTGAGCAAGCGGGGTGCCCCGGGGGTGTGGCAGGAGGGAAGGCTAGGCCCTCTGCCCGCCGGACAGAAGCCGGGGGGGCAGAGAGCCGTGTGCTATCCAACTCAGGCGTTCACCCAGAGACGGATGAGTTCAATGAGCTTGTCGGTATCCACCGGCTTGGGAAGGTAGTCGCTGGCACCCGCGGCCATGCACTTCTCCCGGTCGTCCTTCAGCGCCTTGGCGGTGACGGCGATGATGGGCAGCCGTGAGAGCTGGAGGTCCTGTCGGATGGCGCGCATCGTCTCGTAGCCATCCATCTCCGGCATCATGATGTCCATCAGCACCACGTCCACCTCGGGGTCCCGGCGCAGCGACTCGATGGCGGCGCGGCCGTTCTCGGCGAAGCTGACCTTGAGGCCCTGGTTCTCCAGAACGCTGGTGAGGGCGAAGATGTTGCGCATGTCGTCATCGACGACGAGCACCTTCTTGCCCGCCAGCTCCGAGTCCTCCGAGCTGTGGCGCTGGGCCAGCGCCTGGCGCGCGCGCGGCGGCAGGTTCTGGTCCAGGCGGTGGAGGAACAGCGCCGTGTCGCCCAACAGCTGGTCCGGGCTCTTGGGCCCGCTCTTGAGGATGACACTGCCGGTGTAACGCCGCAGCCGCGCCTCGTCCTTCTGGCTCAGCTCCTTGCCCGTGTAGACGACGATGGGCAGGTCGCGGAAGCGCGCCTGGGTCTTCACCTCCTCCACCAGCTTGCTGCCGTCCATGTCGGGCAGCAGCAGGTCGATGACGAGGCAGTCGTACTCGGACTCCTCCAGCTTGCTCAGGGCCTCCTGGCCCGTGCCCACCGCCGTCACCTGCACGTCATCGCCCTCGCCCAACAGCTTCTCCAGGCTCTGGCGCTGCACGTCGTCATCCTCGATGACGAGCAGCCGGCGCTCCTTGCGCTCCAGGAAGCGCGCGAGCTGACCGAAGACGTGCTCCAGGCCCTCCTTGCTCACGGGCTTGGTGAGGTAGCCGAAGGCGCCCTGGGTGTTGCCCTGGTGCTTGTCCATGACGCTGATGACATGCACGGGGATGTGGCGCGTGCGCGGGTTGCGCTTGAGCCGCTCCATGACGCTCCAGCCGTCCACCACGGGCAGTTGGATGTCCAGGGTGATGGCGTGGGGCAGGTACTCGTTGGCCATGGACAGGCCGCTGTCGCCGCGGCTGGCCACCAGCACCTTGAAGCCCTTCTCTCGCGCCATCTGCATCATGATGCGAGCGAACTTCAGGTCGTCCTCGATGATGAGCAGGACGCGGTCACCCTCGCGGATGTGCTCCCGGTCATCGTCGATGGTGACCGGCGCCATGAGCGTCTCCATGGGCGGAGGCAGCGCGGCGTCCAGCACGTGCGCGTTGTCGGCCACCGGCGCTGGGGTGTAGCTCACCGGTGAGCCCGAGGGGGACTCGGCGGAACGCCCCGGCGTCGGCGTCGGCGTGGAGGGCGTGGGCAGAATGGGCGACGTGGGCGGAGTCGAGGGCGGCGCGGCGTCATCGTCCGGGCCCACGTACTCGGGCGGCAGGTACAGGGTGAAGGTACTGCCCTTGCCCGGCTCGCTGTCCACGTGGATTTCGCCACCCAGCAGCTTGGCAATCTCGCGGGAGATGGACAGACCCAGGCCGGTGCCACCGTACTTGCGCGCGGTGGAGCCGTCGGCCTGCTGGAACGCCTCGAAGATGAGCTTCTGCTTGTCCTTGGGGATGCCAATGCCCGTGTCCGTCACCGCGAAGGCGATGACACGCTTGGACTTGCGCAGCACCTCGTGCTCGAGCCGCACGTTCTTCTCCGCCGTCTTCACCACCAGCTTCACGCTGCCCGCGTCGGTGAACTTGAACGCGTTGGAGAGCAGGTTCTTGAGCACCTGCTGCAGCCGCTGCGGATCCGTGCGGATGCTGCGCGGCGCGCCCTGCGCCAGCTCCACGTTGAACTGCAGGTTCTTCTGGTCGGCCACCGGACGGAAGCTGCGGTCCACGAACTGGTTGAGCTCGTTGAGGAAGATGTCGCGCGGCTCCACCGCCATCTTCCCGGCCTCCACCTTGGACAGGTCGAGGATCTCGTTGATGAGGGTGAGCAGGTCGCCACCGCTCGAGTAGATGGTGTTGGCGTACTCCACCTGCTTGCCGCTGAGGTTGCCCTCCTTGTTGTCCGAGAGCAGCTTGGCGAGGATGAGCAGGCTGTTGAGCGGGGTGCGCAGCTCGTGGCTCATGTTGGCCAAGAACTCGCTCTTGTACTTGGAGATGATGGTGAGCTGCTCGGCCTTCTCCTCCAGGCTGGCGCGCGCGAGCTCCACCTCGCTGTTCTTCTCCTCGACGCGGGTGTTCTGCTCCTCGAGCTGCTTGGCTTTCTCTTCCAGCTCGAGCGCCTGGGCCTCCAGCTCGGTGTTGGTGCGCTTGAGCTCCTCCTGCTGCTGGGTGAGCTCCTTGGACTGGCTCTGCAGCTCCTGCGTCAGGCTCTGCGACTGGAGCAGCAGCTCCTCGGTGCGCATGTTCGCCATGATCATGTTCAGGACCACGCCGATGCTCTCGGTGAGCTGGTCCAGGAAGATCTGATGGATGGCGCTGAACGGGTGGAAGCTGGCCAGCTCGATGACCGCCTTGATTTCACCCTCGAACAACACGGGGAGGACGATGATGTTGAGCGGCGAGGACTCACCCAGGCCCGACGAGATGGTGATGTAGTCGGTGGGCACCTTGGTGAGCAGGATGGTCTTCTTCTCCAGGGCGCACTGGCCCACGAGGCTCTCGCCCAGCCGGAAGCGGTTGGAGAGGTTCTTGCGCTCGCGGTAGGCGTAGGTGCTGGTGAGCTTGAGCACCGGCAGGGTGCCCTCCTGGTCCGCCAGGAAGAAGGCGCCGTGGTGGGCGCCGACCAGCGGGGTCAGCTCGCTCATGATGAGGCGGCTGACGGCCTCGAGGTTCTTCTGGCCCTGCATCATGCCGGAGAACTTCGCCAGGTTCGTCTTCAGCCAGTCCTGCTCCTGGTTCTTCTGCGTCGTCTCACGCAGGTTGAAGATCATCTGGTTGATGTTGTCCTTCAGCGCGGCCACTTCGCCCTCGGCGCTGACGGTGATGCTGCGGGTCAGGTCGCCCTTCGTCACCGCGGTGGCCACGTCCGAGATGGCGCGCAGCTGAGAGGTCAGCGTGCCGGCCAGCTGGTTCACGTTGTCGGTCAGCTGCCTCCACGTGCCGCGAGCGCCGGGCACGCGGGCCTGGCCACCCAGCTTTCCTTCGATACCCACCTCGCGGGCCACCGTGGAGACCTGCTCCGCGAAGGTGCCCAGCGTGTCGGTCATGCTGTTGATGGTCTCCGCGAGCGCGGCCACCTCGCCCTTCGCGTCGACGATGAGCTTCTGGGTGAGGTCACCATTGGCGACCGCGGTCACCACCTTGACGATGCCGCGCACCTGGGTGGTGAGGTTGGAGGCCATGAAGTTCACGTTGTCCGTGAGGTCCTTCCACGTGCCTGCCACACCGGGCACACGGGCCTGGCCACCCAGCTTGCCCTCGACGCCCACCTCGCGGGCCACCGTGGACACCTGCTCGGCGAAGGTGCCCAGCGTGTCGGTCATGTTGTTGATGGTCTCCGCGAGCGCGGCGACCTCGCCCTTGGCGTCCACCACCAGCTTCTGGCGGAGGTCTCCGTTGGCGACCGCCGTCACCACGCGGACGATGCCGCGCACCTGGGTGGTGAGGTTGCGGGCCATGGAGTTCACGTTGTCCGTGAGGTCCTTCCACGTACCGGAGACGCCACGCACCTCGGCCTGACCGCCCAGCTTTCCTTCGGTGCCCACTTCCTTGGCGACGCGGGTCACTTCCGAGGCGAACGAGTTCAGCTGGTCCACCATCGTGTTGATGGTGTTCTTCAGCTCGAGGATTTCGCCCTTCACGTCCACGGTGATCTTCTTGGACAGGTCGCCATTCGCGACCGCCGTCGTGACGAGGGCGATGTTGCGCACCTGAGCAGTCAGGTTGGAGGCCATGGAGTTCACGTTGTCCGTGAGGTTCTTCCACGTGCCGGCGACTCCCGGCACTTCGGCCTGGCCGCCCAGCTTTCCTTCCGTACCCACTTCCTTGGCGACGCGCGTCACTTCCGAGGCGAAGGCGCGGAGCTGATCCACCATCGTGTTGATGGTGTTCTTCAGCTCGAGGATTTCGCCGCGAGCCTCGACCGAGATCTTCTGCGACAGGTCACCATTGGCGACGGCCGTCGTGACCTTGGCGATGTTACGCACCTGGTCGGTCAGGTTGCCGGCCAGCACGTTCACGTTGTCGGTCAGGTCCTTCCAAACACCGGACACACCCTTCACGTCGGCCTGACCACCCAGCTTGCCCTCGGTGCCCACTTCCTTGGCGACGCGGGTCACTTCCGAGGCGAACGCGCGCAGCTGGTCCACCATCGTGTTGATGGTGTTCTTCAGCTCCAGCACCTCGCCCTTCACGCTGACGGTGATCTTCTGGGACAGGTCGCCGTTGGCGACGGCGGTCGTCACCTTGGCGATGTTTCGCACCTGGTCGGTCAGGTTGCCCGTGAGCGCGTTCACGTTGTCCGTGAGGTCCTTCCAGACGCCCGACACGCCCTTCACGTCGGCCTGACCACCCAGCTTGCCCTCGGTACCGACTTCCTTGGCGACGCGGGTCACTTCCGAGGCGAAGGCGCGCAGCTGATCCACCATCGTATTGATGGTGTCCTTCAGCTGGAGCACCTCGCCCTTCGCATCCACCGTGATCTTCTTCGACAGGTCGCCGTTCGCGACCGCCGTCGAGACCTCCGCGATGTTTCGCACCTGCGCCGTCAGGTTGTTGGCGAGCAGGTTCACGTTGTTCGTGAGGTCCTTCCACGTACCGGCGACGCCCGGCACCTCGGCCTGGGCGCCCAGCTTGCCCTCCACACCCACCGTGCGGGCGACGTCCGTCACCTGCTGGGCGAAGATGGACAGCGTCTGCGTCATCGCGTTGATGGTGTCCGCGAGCGCGGCGATCTCACCCTTGGCTTCCACCACCAGCTTCTGGCTCAGGTCACCGTTGGCGACCGCCGTCACGACTTTGACGATGCCGCGCACCTGGGTGGTGAGGTTGGAGGCCATGAAGTTCACGTTGTCCGTGAGGTCCTTCCACACACCGGACACCCCGGGCACCACGGCCTGGCCACCGAGCTTTCCTTCCGTACCCACTTCCTTGGCGACGCGCGTCACTTCGGAGGCGAACGCGCGGAGCTGGTCCACCATCGTGTTGATGGTGTTCTTCAGCTCGAGCACCTCGCCCTTCGCATCGACCGTAATCTTGCGGGACAGGTCACCCTTGGCGACCGCCGTCGTCACCTCGGCGATGTTACGAACCTGGTCGGTCAGGTTGTTGGCGAGCAGGTTCACGTTGTTCGTGAGGTCCTTCCACGTGCCGGCCACTCCGGGCACCACGGCCTGAGCGCCCAGCTTGCCTTCCACCCCCACCGTGCGGGCGACGTCGGTCACCTGCTGCGCGAAGATGGAGAGCGTCTCCGTCATCGCGTTGATGGTGTCGGCCAGCTCGGCCACCTCGCCCTTGGCGTCCACCTTCAGGCGCTGGGTCAGGTCACCGTTGGCGACGGCCGTCACCACCTTGGCGATGCCTCGCACCTGAGTGGTCAGGTTGGAGGCCATGATGTTCACGTTGTCGGTCAGGTCCTTCCACGTACCGGCAACGCCCTTCACCTCGGCCTGGCCGCCCAGCTTGCCGTGCGTACCCACCTCACGCGCAACGCGGGTCACTTCGGCGGCGAACGAGTTCAGCTGGTCCACCATCGTGTTGATGGTGTCCTTGAGCTGGAGCACCTCGCCCTTCGCATCGACGGTGATCTTCTTGGACAGGTCACCCTTCGCGACCGCCGTCGTCACCAGGGCGATGTTGCGCACCTGCGTGGTGAGGTTGGAGGCCATGAAGTTCACGTTGTCGGTGAGGTCCTTCCACGTACCGGCAACGCCCTTCACCTCGGCCTGACCGCCCAGCTTGCCGTCCGTACCCACTTCCTTGGCGACGCGGGTCACTTCGGCGGCGAAGCTGTTGAGCTGGTCCACCATCGTGTTGATGGTGTTCTTCAGCTCCAGCACCTCGCCCTTCACGTCCACGGTGATCTTCTTGGACAGGTCACCCTTGGCGACGGAGGTCGTCACCTCGGCGATGTTTCGCACCTGGGCGGTGAGGTTGTTCGCCATCAGGTTCACGTTGTCCGTGAGGTCCTTCCAGGTACCGGCGGCGCCGGGCACCTGCGCCTGGGCGCCCAGCTTGCCCTCCACGCCCACCGTGCGGGCGACGCTGGTCACCTGCTGAGCGAACACGTTGAGGGTGTCCGTCATGTTGTTGAGCGTCGCGCCCAGCGCGGCGATCTCACCCTGCGACGGCACCTGCAGCTTCTGGCTCAGGTCCCCGTTGGCGACGGCCGTCACCACCTTGACGATGCCGCGCACCTGGGTGGTGAGGTTGGAGGCCATGAAGTTCACGTTGTCCGTGAGGTCCTTCCACGTACCGGACACGCCCTTCACATCCGCCTGGCCCCCCAGCTTGCCCTCGGTGCCCACTTCCTTGGCGACGCGGGTCACCTCGGCGGCGAAGCTGTTGAGCTGGTCCACCATCGTGTTGATGGTGTTCTTCAGCTCCAGCACCTCGCCCTTGGCGTCCACGGTGATCTTCTTGGACAGGTCACCCTTGGCGACCGCCGTCGTCACCTCGGCGATGTTGCGCACCTGGGCCGTGAGGTTGCTGGCCATGATGTTCACGTTGTCGGTCAGGTCCTTCCACGTACCGGCAACGCCCTTCACCTCGGCCTGACCGCCCAGCTTGCCGTCGCTGCCCACTTCCTTGGCGACGCGCGTCACTTCGGCGGCGAACGAGTTGAGCTGATCCACCATCGTGTTGATGGTGTTCTTCAGCTCGAGCACCTCGCCCTTCGCATCCACCGTAATCTTCTTGGACAGGTCACCGCGGGCCACCGCCGTGGACACCTCGGCGATGTTACGCACCTGGGCCGTGAGGTTGCTGGCCATGATGTTCACGTTGTCCGTGAGGTCCTTCCACGTACCGGCAACGCCGCGCACATCGGCCTGACCACCCAGCTTGCCGTCGCTGCCCACTTCCTTGGCGACGCGCGTCACTTCCGAGGCGAAGGCGCGGAGCTGATCCACCATCGTGTTCACGGTGGTACCGATGCGGAGGAACTCGCCCTTCACCGACTGGCCGTCGATTTCGAGGGCCATCTTCTGGGTCAGGTCACCTTCGGCCACCGCGACGAGCACGCGGGCCACTTCCGTGGTGGGCAGCACCAGGTCGCCGATCAGCGCGTTGATGGAGCTGACGCTGGTGGCCCAGCCGCCTCGCACGTCCCCGAGCGTGACGCGCTCGCCCATGCGGCCCTCGCGGCCCACCACGCGCTCCACGCGGACCATCTCGTCCGTGAAGGCGGCGTTGCGGCCTACCAGCGCGTTGAAGGCGTGGGCGATGTCATCCAGCACCCCGTCACCGGAGTCGCCGGAGAGTCGAACGCTGAAGTCCCCCGACTCGGCCGCCTGCAGGGCGGAGAGCAACGGGCTGAACGGGTGCGGGCCACGTCCCCCGCGCGCGGCCGTGGCGCGGCCCCTCGAGCCCTCGGGCAGGTGCTTGCCGTTGCCGTTGCCATTGCGCCGGGGCGCGGAACTTTCGGCGGCCGCGAGCGCCTCGGCGGCGGCCTTCTCCTCGGCCAGGCGGGACTGGACGCGGTTGCGCGTGCCCGTCGGCTCCGCCGACGGCGTCCCACTCTCCGGCGCCTGCGCCTTGCGGCGGGGGCCACGCTTCTTGCCGTCGGAGGGGAAATTGTCGTTCGAATCCAAGAGATGAACCTCGGCGAAGGTGAAAGCCGCGCCCTGCGAAGGGCGCGCGAACTCCAGGGTGCCTTCTTCTAGAAGAGTTCGGGGACTTGTCGACTGTCGAGCGAAGCCGCCCCAGTCAACGGTTCAGAACTCAACCACATTCGTCCCGGGCCTACTCCTAACGCCTCAGGGCGATGGAGCCGTGCAAGGAAGTCCCTCGCAACCGTGGACGTAGAGCGGCCGGCCGGGGAGCCGACGGGCAGAGGTGCGCCACCTGCGCGGTGCTTCCTCTCTCTGTCCCGTCCGCAGGTCGACGGAGAGTGCGGGTTGCTGCCCCTCACAGGCCAGCAGGACGCGCTCGGGCGCATCCAGCCACCACAACCCTTCCACCTGGCAGGGCGCTTCGGCTCGGAGCAGCGTCAGGGAGCGCGCCTCGTAGGCGATCAGGCCCCCGTCCACCACCACGGCCGCCAGCAGGCCCTCCGGGCCCACGGACAGCGCCCCGGGGAACGGGAGCTTGGCCTGCCCGAGCACCTGCCCCTGCGCGGAGATGGAGAGCATCTGCCCGGCCGTATCCAAGGCGATGACGCCCTCCGAGTGCCCCGCCAGGGCCACGGGTGCAAAATCGCCTACCGGTACGAGCTGGCCCGCCTCCTCGCGGAGCAGTTGCTCGTGGGTGGCCACCCAGAGCCGGCCCTGTCCATCGAAGGTGATGGCGACGGCGCCGGGAGCGGAGAACACGGTGGGAGACTTCTGGGCGCCACAGAGGGCCACGGCGCGGGCTCCAAAGGTGGCGGCCTGGGAGCCATCCGGGGCCACCGCCCAGCCGAGCCGGGGGCCTGGGAGCGCGAGGGCGAGGCAGTGGTTGAGCTTGCCGAAGTGGGGATCCGTGGTGGGCGAGGAGACGAGGTAAGGCAAGCTGGTAGTGGCGGTGGCGACGAGCAGCGCCAGGGCGGCGGCGATGATGAGCGAGAGGGCCCACGAGCGTGGGCCCAGGGCGCGGGAATGCCGGCCGGAGAGCCGGAGCCCTCTCCTGCCTGCAGCGCCATGGCCGTCCCGATCTCGCACCGTGCGGACTTGTTATCGAACTGTGCCGCCGCTTGCACCTCCCCCTCCCGGCGAGGGCCGGGGAGGCGGCCGGGAGGGTTGGCCCCGCTGATGCACTGAAGCCTGGGCATGAAGCTCTGGCGTTACATCCGGCGGGTTCTGTGGGCGGTGGGCATCAGCGGCGTGGTACTGCTGGCCACGGTGGAGTGTCTCAGCCGGGCCACGTTCACGCGGCTGCCCCAGCTTCCTCCGAATCCGCCCGGTGCCGCCGCCTCGGCGCGCCTGGCGCCTGCCCTGGGGCGGGTGGAGGAGAGAGCGGCGGCGCCCCGGGTGCTGCGCGTGTTGCCCTGGGCCCTGCTGCGCGTGTTGACGGCCACGCTCCGGGCCCGGAAGGGTCAGTCGCGGATGAGCGAGTACCTGCTGCTCAAGGGCCGCGAAGTGACGGAGTGGACGTGGTTGCTGCCCAAAATGACCCCGGCGCCGAAGGCCGAGCCCCTGTGGTCGGGGCTGGGCGCCCGCGCGTGGAGGCGGGCGGCGTGAGGCCGGGGTTCAGGGCTTGCGGGGCTTGTCCGCGTCCGCCTTCTCCTGGAGACGGGAGGAGAAGCTGCCCTTGCCGCTCACGGGAGGCATCACGTTCGCGGCGCGCTGCTCGCGCTTCATCGCCGCCAAGGGGCTGGCCGCGTCCCCTTCCAGGGACTCCTTCTCGTAGCGGTCCGCACCACTGCCGACACGCCCCACGGGACGGGAGCTGAGGGTGCGTCGGTTCGTGTCCACCATGGCGGGGGCCTCCGTGTTGCCAGGGCTTCTTTATATCGCGAGAGCCTGTGTGGACGCATTCCCACCCTGAAGAGAAGGTGTGCAACCGACCACCTCTGAGGTAGGGTGGAGACGGAGCGCGGGCGGAGATTCCTCGACGAGGGCCCTCTGATGGCAACACAGCGGACCTTTCTGGCGTGGGAGCCGGGCTGCCTTCCACCAGGGGTGGAGATCGGAGCCTGGCGGGTGCTGGAGCTGCGCGGGAAGGGCGCCTACGGAGCCGTCTACCGCGTCGAGCCCGTGGGCGAGAGCGGCGCCGAACCGTGTGCCCTGAAGCTGGCCCTGCATCCGGTGGATCCGCGCTTCGAGCGCGAGGTGGAGCTGCTCACGCGTCTCCGCCATCACCCGAACGTGCCGCACCTGCGGGAGCGTGGGCTGTGGGCTCACCCCGTCGGTCTGTTCCCGTTCATCGTCATGGAGTGGGTACAGGGCGTGCCGCTGTATGATTGGGCGCAAGCGCGCACGCGCAGCTCGCGGCAGGTGCTGCGCGTGCTGGCCCAGGTGGCCCGGGCACTGGAGGCCACGCATGGAGTGGACGGCGTGCATCGAGACGTGAAGGGAGCCAACATCCTGGTGGGGCCCGAGGACGACCGGGCGAGGCTCCTGGACTTCGGAGCGGGAGACTTCCAGGGAGCGCCCACGCTCACGCGGGAGGTGCTGCCTCCTGGCACCCCTCGGTACCGCAGCCCCGAGGCGCAACGCTTCCAGTGGCTCTATTGGCGCCAGCGTGGAGCCCACTACGAGCCGGGCCCGGCGGATGACGTGTACGCGCTGGGTGTAACGGCCTACCGTCTCGTGACGGGCAGCTATCCGCCACCCGGCGTGGACCCCGAGGCGGCGGTAGGTGGCACGCTCGTTCCGAGTCCCGGGTGGGTGCCTCCCGAGGAGGTAGTGACGGTCTGCCCGGAGCTGGCGGGCCTCATCCGCCGGATGCTCTCCGAGGAGCCCTCTACGCGAGGCAGCGCGGCGGAGCTGGCGCAGGCGCTCGAGGAGGCAGCGAAGACAGCGGGGCGCGCGGCGGACCTCCCCCTCACCCAGCGCTCTACTCGAACAACCGCTTCGCGGCGGCCCACGAGTGCATGGCTAGCGGCATGCGTTGTCGCCGTCGTCTGCGTCAGTGGATGGTGGACCTCACGACAGCAGCCCGTGGGGGAAGTGACGCGGGATGGCGGCGTGGAGGATGCCAGCACCTCGGACCTCGCGAAGGATGCGCTCACGGTCAGTGCTCATGTGAAGCAGCCCGAATCCACTTGGGACGTGCTCGCGCTGGAGATGCCGGAGAAGCCCATGCCAGGGCAGGCACGGCCTCCGTGCAAGAAACACGAGTTGGAGATCAACGGGGGTTGCTGGGTAGAGCCGAAAGAGTCGAAGCCCCCTTGCAGAGAGCGGGAGCACGAGTGGAAAGGCGTCTGCTACTACGCGGTCCTCGCGCTGCCTCTTCCCGCGACCTCGCAGCCGAAGTCGCCAGGAAAGCGTTAAACAGAAACCGCCGCCAGCCAGCCCGCGTACGGCGGACCCACTGGCGGCGGCTTGTTCAACCGGAATTGCCCCCAGCGTTGAGGCGCTGGACTCACGCCGCCTCGTTGCTCGGCTTGAGGCTGTCCATCAACGCCTCGATGAGCTTGGGCATCTGCGCCTCAGGGATGTCCTGGAGGCTGATGAGCAGCTGGCTACGCTCCTCGCGCGCGCGAACCCGAATGCGGTTCTGCTTGCCGAAGTGCTGATCCAGGGTCTGGCGGTAGAGCATCACTCGCGCCGTGGCGCTCTCGGGCAAGGGCGTGGGAGGCGTGCGCTTGTGCTTCACCGCCTGCTTGAGCTCCTCCACGGTGCAGTCGGCGAAGGCCTTCTGCGCCACGGTGCCATCCTCTTGGGGCACGAGGATGGGAGTGGGGCCCGGCTCGTTGCCATCCACGGTGATGCCGGCCAGCTTCTCGTAGGACAGCAGGGTGTACAGGTTGTTCATGCCGTGCTTCACGCAGGCCGCCGCCGTGAACGAACGCGCGACGGCGCCGTAGCTGGTCAGCGTGGACTGACTGAGCACCTTCACCTGATTCTGGAAGAAGTCCTCGGCGTCCTTGAAGCCTCCTGTCTTGGCCAACTCGTGATCCACCACGTAGTTGTAGAGCCAGCCAATCTGGTAGTTGTCGGCGTGGCCCTGCTCCACCAACTGGATGACGCGCTGATGCACCTCCTCCAGGGTGATTTTGATGTTCGGGTTGCTCTTGTTCTCCAGTTTCGTCATGACACGTATGGGGTTGGTTGCCGCGGGAGTGCGACATGCGTGGGCAAAGCAGGAGTCGGGCCAACGGGCGGACGGAGGGCTCTCCCTGTGATGACGGGCAGTTGAACGGTGGGAACGGTCTAGAACCTGGACACCCGTCCACGTAGCCGGACTGTGTGCCGGTCAGTCCCAGATGACCGGTACCAGCCGTTCAGTCCCGGTTGACCGGTACCAACCGGTCAGTCCCAGATGACCGGTACCAGCCGGCCAGTCCCGGTTGACCGGTACCAACCGGTCAGTCCCAGATGACCGGTACCAGCCGGTCAGTCGGTCCAGGAAGACTCCGGCAACACTCCGAGATATGCGGGAGCAAGATGAGCGCCCCCCTGCAACTGGATGATTGGGGCGGCACCGGCCCGGTGCTGCACCTCGCCCACGCCAACGGATTCCCGCCCGGCAGCTACCGCAAGCTCATCGAGTTGCTGAAGCCACGCTACCGAGTCTTCACCCTCCGCAGCCGCTGCCTCGTGCCGGGAACGGATCCGCAAACCCTGCGGACCTGGGATGACATGGCTGACGAGCTGGTCCACGCCCTGCGCGCCCAGGGCCTGGAGGGCATCATCGGCGTGGGCCACAGCATGGGCGGCGTATCCACCCTGCTCGCCTCGGTGAAGGAGCCACGACTCTTCCGAGCCGTGGTGGCGTTGGACCCGGTGCTCATCACGGGCCCGCGCCTGCTGGCGCTCCACGTGCTGACGGTGCTCGGGCTGCGCGGTCGGATTCCTCCCGCGAACCTGGCCCGGCGGCGCCGCGAGTCCTGGAACTCGCGCGAAGAAGCGGCCACGAGCTACCGCAAGAAGCCGCTCTTCCAGCGCTTCGATCCCGAGTGCTTCCAGGACTACATCACCCACGGGCTCACCGAAGCACCGGGCGGCGGCCTGCGCCTGACCATTCCCAGGGATTGGGAGGCCCGCATCTTCGAGACATCGCCGCGCGCCGTCTGGCGCAAGCTGCGTTCGGTGCCGGTGCCAGCGCTGGTGATGCGCGGAGGCGACACGGACACGCTCACCCCGGAGGCCCTGGAACGCGTGCGCCGCACCCTGCCGGGCGTCCGCACCGAAGAGCTTCCCGGCACCACCCACCTCTTCCCGCTAGAGCAGCCAGAAGAGTGCGTCCGGCGCATCCTCGCGTTCCTCGCGACGCTGCGAGATTAGACCTCTTCGATCGATCCCAGCGGCAACGAGGTATCTACCGTTCGCGCTTGCCGGGGGGTTCTATGCCGTAGCGGGCGGCATCTCGCCGGGCATGATCGATGCCGTCGAGCATTTGCTGGCGGGAGTGCCGATGCTTGGACCTCTTCCGGACCCGGCGCTCCGTGTCTGCCAGCATGGAGAAGGCGTCTTCTGCTTGCTCTCGGAAGCTGGGGAGGGACTGGACGTAGAGGGTCGAGACGTGGAAACGGTCCCAGAGCGTCGGGAAGCCCAGCCGTCTGATCCTGCGCAGCCACGTGCCAAAATCCTCCCACGGGCGCTCATGATCGAACGCCGCTTGCACGGCATTCAATGCCGTCAGCCGCTTGAGGTGCAGACGTTCGGCGGGGGTTCGTGCTTCTCGTACGAACTGCCGCTCTAATTCCTGGAGCGCGGCTACGACGACTTCAAATGGCATTTCAGCGTGAGCCAGCCCGAACATGAGCCACTCGCGCTGCTCTGCCACCGTGTTCCACCACTCCCTGCGCAAACGCCCCACGGCTAGTCGCCTCCGAGCGTGATGCACTGACTCCAATCGTCGCGGCACCTCCGCTCCCGCTCTCTTCTGCCCTCCGGTCCAGTTCAGCAGGGCAAGACCTTAAAGTTCCGTGATGGCGCCCGCTGTGAAAAGGCGCGTTCGATGTCGGACGAAGAACGGTGATCACGCCCGGCGCAGTGTGATGACCGCCAGCTCCGCCGGAGCCCCCAGCCGCGCGGGCGGTCCGGTGGTACCGACTCCTCGGTTCACATAGAGCCACGAGCGCCCATGCCGATACAGCCCCGCCGTCCAACGGGTGATGAACCGGGCCAGCGAGAGGCGGCGCACGCCCGGAACCGCGAGCTGGCCGCCATGGGTGTGCCCCGAGAGGGTCAGCTCCACGGAGCGGGCCTGCGCCTGGGGAAACAACTCCGGATCATGCGCGAGCAACACGGTGGGAGCCCCCGGCGGCCGGCCCGCGAGCGCCCGAGCCAGGTCATGGCGCGAGGTCCACGTATCGTCCACGCCGGCGACATACAGGCGCGCCCCACCCCGCTCCACCACCACGCCTCGGTTGCGAAGGACCGTCAGTCCCTGCCGCTCCAACGCCCGAACGAGGTGCTCGCCGTCGGTGAAGTAGTCGTGGTTTCCCATGCAGGCGAACGCGCCATCCTTCGCGCGCAGGCCCCCCAGCGCCCGCGCCACGGGCTCCACGTGCGAGGAGCCGTGGGTAATCAAATCGCCGGTGACCGCCACCAGGTCCACCTCGAGCGCGTTGAGTCGGGAGACCCAGGACGAGACACGCTCCTCGGAGACATACGGCCCGCAATGCACATCGGAGATCTGCCCGATGCGGTAGCCGTCCAGCTCGGCCGGGAGCCCATCCACCCGCACCACCCGCTTGCGAAGCCTCGGCCGCCCGAGGACGGCATCCGCGCCGAGCCCCAGCGAGAGGACTCCCGCCAGCCCCCAGGCCAGCCCCCAGGGTGCTCCCACTCGCACCGCCAGCTCGGCCGGCACCATGAGCAGGTCGAACACCAGGCAAGCGGACCACCACCCCAGCGCCAGGTAGGTGGACCGCGCGGGAGACGTGGAGTGCCAGGGGCTCTGGAGCTGGCGCAGGTACGGCACGGACACCAGCACCGCTCCCAGCACGGGCAGCGGGGTGCGCGTGTGCCAGCAGAGCCACAGCACCACGGGAAGCTGGATGGCGGTGACGAGCAGGACCGCGAGCAGCTGGAAACGAGGTCGTCGGGGCATTCGCCCTGTTCTCTAACCCCCTCGCGGCCCGCCCGCTCCCCCCCCGGCTCAGTGCAGGGAGGGCGACTCCTCCTCTGCCATCCCAGCCCCCGCCGAGAGCGGCGGGGCGATGCCCTGGTCCAACTGGCGCAGCAGGGCGGCGCAGAAGGACTTCAGATCGTCCGGCTTGCGAGAAGTGATGAGGTTGCCGTCCTCCACCACCTCGCGGTCCACCCAGTTGGCGCCGGCGTTGAGGAGGTCGGTCTTGATGGAGGGCCACGAGGTGACGGTGCGCCCGTCCACGATGTCCGCCTCGGCGAGCATCCAGCCCGCGTGGCAGATGGCGGCGACGGGCTTGTCCGCCTCGAAGAAGGCTCGCACCAAATCGACCATGTCCGAGTCCATCCGCAAGTGGTCGGGGGAGTAGCCGCCCGGAATGACCAGCGCGTCGAAGTCGTCGGCGGACACCTCCTGGGCGGCGCGGTCGGCGGTGATGGTCTCCTTGCCCTTCTTGCCCTTGAGCTTCTTGCCCGCCTCCACCCCGACGATGACCGCCTCGTGGCCCGCCTGCTGCACCTGGTCGTACGGAACGCGGAACTCCGAATCCTCGAAGTCCGAAGCCACGATGAACATGATTCGAGCCATGTGTCGCTCCTCGCGATGGAACCCCTGCCCGTGCAAGGTGCCCATGCGATGCCCGGCGACAACAGTCACCCCCGACCGGGGGTACCAGGACTCAGGTTGCCTGTCTGCTCCACCTCCGGCCAGGCAATGACGCCCAGTTCATCGGCGGCCAGGAGGAACTCGCCGATCATCCGCCCTTGGTCGGCGATGAAGCGCGCGGTGGAGATACCCGCGAGCACCCCACGCCCCCGCTCCCGCCACGCCGCGTCTCCCGTGAGCGCGTGAAGCGAGGCGAGGAAGCGCGCCGCCGCCACGTTGTGGACGAAAGGGCGCTCCCGGCGGGCGAAGACGCCCACGGCGTCTGGGTCCAACGTCGTCTCGAAGAGCGCACCGCTGTCCGGAGCCGCGAAGTCCTTCATGAGCCGCTCCCCCACCCGCACGGCGGCCTCGCGGTAGCGCGCCTCTCCGGTGCGCAGGGCCAGCAACGCGAGGGCCCGCCCGAGCGCCGCCGCGTCCCCGAGGTACCGAGGCCCGGAGCGGTGGGAGGCCTCGCGCCACACCGTGCCGCCCTCTCGCACATGGCTGCTCAAGAGGACGTCGGCCGCGGTGCGCGCCCGCGTGAGCGGCTCGCCTTCTCCCGTCGCCTCATGGAGCGTGAGCAGCGCGGCGATGGCCCGCCCGTTCTCGCGGGAGTAGACGTGGGTGTCCACCCAGGGAATCCCGAGCGCCCGGCGGCCGGCATCCTCCTTCGCGTAGTACACGTGTCCATCCACGAAGGGGATGCTCGAATCGTGCGCCCCCACGTCGGCGTCCTGGTTCGTATAGAAGGTGCCATCCGGCGCGCCCAGGAAGGTCTCCATGTACCGGGCGATGCCACGCGCCTGGGCGAGCACCGAGGCCTCCTTCGTGAGCGCCCACGCTCGCGCGTAGGCCTCCAGGTTGGCGGCCTGCTGCACCATGAGCTTCTCGTAGTGCTGCTCGTTCCAGTGGTTGGCGGCCGAGTACTGGTAGACGCCGCCCCACACCGGATCATGGATGGGGCGCTGGCGCTCCAGGGTGAAGACGACGCGCTCCCGAGCGCTCCGGTCCCCCCGAGCGGCGCGACGCACCTCGAACTCGAGGTTCTCTCCCACCGGTGCCTTCCGGTACGCGCCCCAGTTCCCCTCGCGCGCGTCGTACATGTCATCCATCCGCTGGAGCACGGAGGAGGCAACCCACGGCAGCATGGCGGGCGTGGCCGCCACCTCCACCGAGAGCGAGCGCGCCGCGGCCTGCCGCTCCCGCGAGAGCGCCTCGACGCTCCGGAGCAGCGCGAGGAAACGTTCCGGAGCGAGATAGCCCCGGTACTTGCCGACCTCCTCCGCGTCGGGGTTCAGGAGGATGGTGGCGGGCCAGCCGTAGTCCACCCAGCGCTCGAACAAGTCCGGCCGCGCATCCACGTCCACGCGGATGGCCACGAAGCGCTCGCGCAGGAGCCGGCCCACCTCGGGGTCGCGGTACGTCGTCTCGTCCATGACGTGGCACCAGTGACACCACTCGGCGGCGCCATCGATGAGCAGGTAGCGCCCCTCGCGCTTGGCACGGGCGAAGGCCTCCGGCCCCCACTCCTCCCAGGTGAAGGAGGGCGCCAGGCCCCGCTCCCGGGCGCGGACGATGTCCACCGAGGCGGGAGTCCCTGGGCGGACGTGCCCTCCGGGACCGGTAGCGGGGCGGCAGGCGGACAGCAGCAGGAGCAGGACGAGACAGGAGCGCACGCGGGGGAGGATACGGAACAGCCGCGAGAACGGTTTCACGAAGCCACGGCCAGGGTGACGCGGAAGGTGGTGCCTCGCCCCACCTGGCTCTCCACCTGGATGCTGCCCCCCTGGGAGTTGACGAGGCTGCGGCACAGCGACAGTCCCAGCCCCGTACCCACGCCAATGGGCTTGGTGGTGAAGAAGGGATCGAAGATGCGCTCCAGGTTCTCCGGAGGAATTCCACACCCCGTGTCCTTCACCTCCAGGAAGACGCTCCCCTCCCCATTCAGCCGCACCACCACGCGGATCTCGTTCTCCTCGACCTGTCCCGGCTCGATGGAGTGCGCCGCGTTGATGAGCAGGTTGAGCAGCACCTGCACCAGCCGCGGCCCATTGCCTCGAATGGAGGGCACGTCCTGACAGTCGAGCACCATCCGCGCCCGAGGGAGGACCTCCGGCTCGGCCAACCGCGAGGCGCTGCGAACCACCGACGCCAGCTCCACCGGGCCGAGCGCGAGATCATCCGGGCGGGCCAGCATCCGGAGATCCTGGACGATGAGGCGCACCCGCTCGGCGCCCTCGCTCACCCCGCTCAACGCCTCCATCAGCTCCTGGTGCTCGGGAGACGCGGCATCGCCCATCCGCGACAGCTCGGTGGTGAGGAAGCGCAGGTTGCTGATCATATAGGAGAGCGGGTTGTTGATTTCATGCCCCACACCGGCCGCGAGCCGGCCCACCGCCGCGAGCCGGTCCGAGAAGAGGAGCAGCTCCTGGGTGTTCTGGAGCTGCCGAAAGCTCGCCTCCAGGCGGGCGTTGGCGGTCTCCAGCTCGGAGGTCCGTGCGCGCACCGTCTCCTCCAACATGGCGCTGTAGCGGCGCGCCTCCCGCTCGGAGGCCTCGGCCTCGGCCTTCACCAGCCGCTGCTTCTCCTGGAGCGTGTCGCGCAGCTCGCCGGCCATGCGGTTCATGGCATGGGCCAGCATGCCCAGCTCATCCCGCCCCATGGTCGGCACGGCCACCTCGAAGTCCCCCTGACCGATGCGCTCGGCGGCGCCCCGGAGCTTGCGCAACGAGCCTCGCAGCGGCAGGAGGATGGCCATGGCCAGCACGATGACGAGCACGCCGCAGCCAATCGTGACGGCCTTCGCGATGGTCAACCCGCGCTGCACGTTGTGGTTCCAATGGCGGCGCAGCTGGGCCCGCAACTCCCACTCCCGCTTATGAATGGCGGAGATGCGCTGTCCCACCTCGCGCTCATATTCCTGGTAGAGCCCCCAGTGAACGCTGGCCGAGACGGGGACTCCTTCTGGCTCCGCGCGCAGGCGCAGTTCGGCCCGGTCCATCCAGAGGCGCAGCGCCAGGAAGATCTGCTGCTGCTCCTCGGTCTTCCACTCGCCCTCCCATCCGTCGCCCACGGCCTGCCGCTCTCGCTGGAGTCCCTGCTCGAGCCGCACCCGCTCTTCCTCGAGCAGGGCCTGGTACTCGCGCCGCACCTTCGCGGTGTCCTTCCCCTGCTCCCGCGCCTCTCGCATGGCGTTGAGGTAATGCCAGGAGTCGTCCTTCAGCAGGGACAGGTTGTCGAGCTGCTCTTGGATGGAGATCAGCCGCTCGCGGATGCCCTGGCCCACCCGCGAGGCGAAGATGAGCGAGCCCCCCAGGGTGCAGATCGACAGCAGGGCCACACCCGCGAACAGCAGGACCTTCGTGCTGACCGACATGGGCTGGCCCCCCTCCACGCTCTCCCAGGGCAAAGGCAGTGTAACGAGCTTGAACCCACGCTCGCTACCCTCCCCCCCCGTGTCCTGGAGGGCGGCTGCGCTTCGGGCCGGACGGCATGCGCTGGCGGAGGTGTACCTCTACGTCACCCGATGAAAATACCCTGCCCCGCCGAGGTTCCCGATCAAAGCTTTTTGGGGGGGAGCGAATGGCGGTTGCCCTCGACGGGACAGGGGCTCTCAAATCAATGCCAGGGACGGCTCGGCCGCGACGGCGTGCTCACCTCTGCGGGCCAGCAGCGAGCGGGGCCACGGCGCCCGCTCCCGGGCGAAGAGTCGT
Organism: Hyalangium ruber; assembly: GCF_034259325.1. NCBI lineage: Bacteria > Pseudomonadati > Myxococcota > Myxococcia > Myxococcales > Archangiaceae > Hyalangium > Hyalangium rubrum. The sequence continues at coordinate 727,452 of NZ_JAXIVS010000004.1, forward strand.
TGGCTGGGCGTGTCGATGGTGAGCCGCAGCCCGGAAATGGCTGGCGAGAGGCGCAGCCGCGGCGTCCCCCAGCCCATCATCTCGAAGAGGGCGCGCTCACCCACCAGGGACGAGGTCTCCGCGTGGACGACCTCACCCGAGAGCACGTGGAGCGTGCCGGTGCGCTCACCCACTTGCAGTTGAAGCATGCAGGTCTTCCGCTCCCACGCCACCAGCTGCAGGAAGCCCAGGAGGGTGCCGGTCGGCCAGCGCCCCTCGTCGTGCTTCTGGAGGAGCTCGCGCACCTCGAAGGCCAGGCTGTGGATGCCAAACTGCTTGGGCAGACAAGGCACCTGGGCCGAGCGCCCGAAGCAGATCAACCGCTCCCAGGGGTCTCGGGAAGTCAGCACCACCACCGGCAGCTCCGGGTTGCGGTACATCACATGGGCCAGCAGCTGGAAGCCATCCATCACCGGCATCCACAAGTCGGTGAGCAGCAGATCCACCGGGCGATCCCCCAACACCTGCACCGCCTCCGCGCCGTTGGAGGCCACCACCAGCGTGAACTCCTCCCGGTGGAGCTCGAACGCGGTGGCCGCCCTGGCCCGCACGTACTTGTCGTCATCGACCAGCAGGATTGTCTTCACGGAGGGCCTCCGAACGGCGTGACCCTCCCGCTTAGAGCAACCCGGATGCCAGGGCCTCGGGCCGCGCCAACTCCGCGAAACCGTTGAGGCTACGCCTCGGTGCCCTTCAAAGGGCCCGTGCGCGAGGCGTGCATCGTGGCATTTCGCCTCAGCGGCTCGCGCGAGGCAAAAGCCCTGTCTTTCTCCGCACATACCCACGCGGGCCCAGGGCAGGCGTGACGGAACGCCACAGCGCTCGACGGCTGCTCCCTTTGCGTCTGGGCAGGCGGCGAGCGCAACGACTGCGCGCTCAGCGCGAGCGCGGGGGCGCGGGCGCGTCGGGGTCCGCGGCGTCCTCGGAGGACAGGGCGCGGTACTCGGCGAGCTTGCGATAGAGGGTGCGCCGGTCCACGCCCAGCACGGTGGCGGCGCTGGACTTGTTGCCCCCCAGCGCCTCCAGCACGCTGAGGATGTGGCGCCGCTCCACCTCGTGCAGGGGCAGGAAGGAGCCCCCCTCGGCGCCCAGGCTCGGCGGCACGCCCCGGTACTGGCGGACCTTCTCCGGCAAGTCCCGCACGGCGATGGACTCGCTGGCGGTGAGGGCCACCGCGCGCTCGATGCAGTTCTGCAATTCGCGCACGTTGCCCGGCCACGAATAGGCCAACAGCCGCTCCGCCGCCTCGTCCGACAGGCCCGCCACCTTCTTGTCCGCGAGCGCCGCCGCCTGCTCCAGGAAGCGCTGGGCCAACAGCAGCACGTCTCCGCCCCGGTCCCTCAAGGGCGGCAGCGGCACATGCACCACGTTGAGCCGGAAGAAGAGGTCCTGCCGGAAGCGCTTCTGCTGGACGGCCTCCTCCAGGTCCACGTTGGTGGCGGAGACGACGCGCACGTCAATCGCCTGCTCGGCGGTGGCGCCCACCGGGCGCACCTTGCGCTCCTGCAACGCGCGCAGGAGCTTGGGCTGCAGGCCCAGGGGCAGCTCGCCTACCTCGTCCAGGAAGAGCGTGCCGCCATGGGCCTGGACGAAGAGGCCGGGCTTGTCCGAGCGCGCGTCGGTGAAGGCGCCCTTCACATGGCCGAACAGCTCGCTCTCCAGCAGGGCCTCGGGCAGCGCGCTGCAGTTGATGGCCACCAGGGGCCCGTCCTTGCGCCGCGAGCGCTGGTGCAGCGCGCGCGCCACCAGCTCCTTGCCCGTGCCGCTCTCGCCGGTAATCAGCACGGAGATGTCGGCGGTGGCCACCCGGTCCAGCAGCCCGTACACCTCGCGCATGGCGGCGCTGGTGCCCAGCAAGTCCTCGAAGCGCCGCGTCTGGTCCACGGTGCGCCGCAGCCGGCTCACCTCCTCGCGCAGCGCGCGCAGCTGCACGGCGCGCTCCAGCGTGAGCGCCAGCGCCGCGAAGTCCAGGGGCTTGGTGATGAAGTCGTAGGCGCCCGCGCGAATGGCCGCCACCGCCAGCTCGATGCTGCCGTGGGCGGTGATGAGGACGATGGGCAGCTCGGGGTAGCGCTCGGCCACCTGGCGACACAGCTCGATGCCGTTGGGGCCGCCGATGAGCTGCAGGTCCGTCACCAGCACATCCGGCAGCTCGCGCGTCAGCCGCGCCAGCGCCGCGTCCGCGCCCGTGACGGTCGCCACCTCGAAGCCGCGATGGCGGAGCTGCACGGAGATGAGCGCTCCGAGCTCCACATCGTCATCCACCACCAGGACCTTGGGTGCCATACCTCGCAGCATGGCCGGACGCTCGGGGCCGGCACCTCCTGGGCCTCTGGATACCACGTCATGAACGCCCCGGCGCTATTGGGACTCGGCTTAGCTGGCGGCGCCTGCCTGCTGGCCCGACACCCAGCGCTCCGCCCAGGAGATGGCGCGACGCAGCGCGCTGTCTCGCCGGGAGCGCACGAGCACCACCGGGGCGGGCTTGCCCGAGGTGGCCGGCATGGGGACGACGGTGGCGGGCATCTCCCAGACGGACTCCTCCACCACGAGCTGCTCCAGCCGGTGCGAGAGCGTCAGCTGGGGCTGCGAGGGCAGCGGGTCCACGCGCATCCACACCTCGCGCCAGGTCAGCATCTCGTCCATGGCCACCCCACCCTCGGCGCCATCGCACGCGGCGTGGATGAGCTCGCCGCAGAAGAGCTGGAGCTGCCCGGAGCGCGGGCCCGCGTTCACCTTCAACGTACACGTCTCACGCTCGTGGGAGAGCACGCGCAGCAGGTCATGCAGGGACATGGGCCGGGCCGACTTGCCTTCGAGCGACTGGAGCACCTCGCGCGTCATGGTAAGCAGCAGCTCGGTGCGGACCGGCTTGTTCAGGTGGCTGCGCCAGGGAAGGACGGACACCTCGTCCTGCGAGCTCCGGTCGGCGCTCCACGGGGTACTCATCGTCACCACGGCCACCTTGGGGCAGCAGTTGGCCAGGTAGGCCAGCAGCTCGAAGCTCTCGCGCTCGGGCAGGCCCAGGTCCACGAGCGCCAGGTCCACCTCGTGCTCGCCCAGGACCCACAGCGCCTCCAGGTAGGTGGAGGCCGTGAGCAGCAGCAGCTCGGGCTGCGCGAAGGCGCGGACCGCACGGGCGCGGGCGAGGCAATCGGTGTCGACGAGGAGCACGGTCTTCATGCCCGTGTACCAGAGCAACCCGGATGCCACGCCCCTCTGGGTACACAACCCCTCGAAACTCCAGGGCCCGTGCCGTCCGGGGGCTCACCCACCCCCGTGGCAGCCCTGTGCACCGTAGCGTCCTGTCACAGGGGCCCGGGAGGGACAAAGCCGTGTCCTTCCCGGGGGTTGGGGAGCTGGAGGCTCCCCCTGGGACATTTCGCCTCAGCGGGTGACGGTCACCGTGAAGGTGGAGCTGAAGGCTGTATTGCCTGCCGGGTCCCACGCCCGTGACTTCAGGGTGTAGGTGCCCACGGGATAGCTCGAGGTGTTCCAGTTCACCGAATAGGGCGCGGTGGTGTCGGTGCCCACCAGGGTGTTGCCCACGAAGAACTCCACCTTGGTCACCGTGCCCCGGTCATCGCTGGCGGTGGCGGCCATCTGCACCCCCCCCGTGAGCGCGGCGCCGGCCGAGGGCGCGGTGAGCGTGGTGACGGGCGGCGTCAGGTCATTGTCGAAGGTGACGGTGACCGCCTGCGAGCTGGCCACGTTGCCGGCCGCGTCGTAGGCCTTGGCGGTGAGCACCTGGGCGCCGTTGGCCAGGCTCCGGGTGTTGAGGCTGTAGCTGTAGGGCGCCGAGGTATCGAGCCCCCACTGCACGGTGCCGACGAAGAAGGCCACCCGGGTGACGGCCACGTTGTCGCTGGCGGTGGCCGTGAGGTTGACGGTGCCGGTGAGCGTGGCCCCCGAGCCAGGCGCGGTGAGCGCCACGGTGGGCGCGGTCAGGTCATTGTCCACCGTCACCGTGCGCTCGGCGATGCCGATGTTGCCCACGGAGTCGTAGGCCTTGGCGGTGATGGTGCGCGGGCCGTTGGGGCTGCCGACCGTGCTCCAGCTGAAGCTGTAGGGCGAGGAGATGTCGGTGGCCAGCTTCATGGCGCCCTCGTAGAACTCCACGCGGATGACGCCCACGTTGTCGGTCGCCGTCGCGGAGAAGGCGACGGAGCCCTTGACGATGGCGCCCGCCGCGGGCGCGGTGAAGTTCACCGTCGGGGGCGTCAAGTCGTTGTCGAGCGTCACGTTCACCGGGTCGGAGGTGCCCTCGTGGCCCGCGGCGTCATAGGCGCGCACGGTCAGCGCGTGGGTGCCATTGGGCGCCGTGCGCGTGTTCCACACGTAGGTGTAGGGCGCCTCGGAGTCGGTCCCCAGCAGCGTGGCCCCGTCGTAGAACTCGACGCGGGTGACGCCGAAGTCGTCGCTGGCCGTGGCGGTGAGGGTGGCGTTGGCCCGCAGCGTGGCCCCCGCGCCAGGCGCGGTGAGGGTGGCCGTCGGCGGCTGGGTGTCCGTGGCCTGCCCCACGATGAAGACCAGGTCGTCATAGTCGTTGAAGTTGCCGCTGCCGCAGGGGCTGGCCGGGCCGCCGTAGCGGTAGGCGGCACGGATGGCCTGCTGCGGGCCGCCATGGGGGAGGATGAAGGTGGTGGTCAGCTGGTTGGGGCCCACGTCCAGCGGGCTCAGCGTGGTGATGAGGTTCCACACGGGGGCGGTCGCGTCGGCGGCGGAGTACAGGTCCAACCGCTCCTTGGAGGCGTCGAAGCCCGCGTTGAGGGTGACGTTGACGCGCACCTGCTTGCCCGAGGCGAACAGCGTGCCGTCCTCGCGGAGGACCTGGATGCGCTCCAGCGAGGGATCGAACTCGTAGTAGCCCTCATTGCCGTCCGCGCAGGAGTCGCCCAGGGTGTTGGGGGCGTTCGACTCGGGGCCCATGGCGCCGCGGCCCTCGAGCAGATCCGAGGAGTCGCACTGGTCGGTGAGCACCGAACAGGCGGGGGCGCGCAGGGTCGGGTCATAGGTGGCCTTGCCCGGATTCTGGAGGGTGACGGACACGGACGAGGTGCTGCTGTTGCAGCCCGTGTCGTGGGCGCGCGCGGTCAGGGTGTAGGAGCCATTGCCCACGGTGTTGCTGTTCCAGCTCACCGAGTAGGGCGGCGCCGAGTCGACGGCGATGAGCAGCCCGTCGAGGAAGAACTCCACCTTGAAGACGTTCACGTCGTCGCTGGCGGTGGCCGACAGCGTGATGGCGCCGACAATCGTGGCGCCGGCCGCCGGCGAGGTGAGCTGCACCTGGGGCTTCACCGAGTCGGTCGAGCCCATGCACGCCGAGTGGAGCAGCACATTGGGCGAGCCGGTGTAGGCGTCCTCGACGACGTTGCGCGTGGAGCGGGCGACGATCTCCTCATGGACCTCGGCGGGCGTCGCGTTGGGGTGGCCCTCCAGATAGAGCGCCACGGCGCCGGCTACATGGGGCGAGGCCATGGAGGTACCGTCGGTGACGTAGATGGCCGTGTCCGAGTTGTACCAGGCGGAGGTGATTCCCTCGCCGGGCGCGAAGAGGTCCACGCAAGGGCCATAGTTGGAGAAGACGGAGCGGTAGTCATTGATGTCCGTGGCGCCCACGGTGATGGCGCCCGGCACCCGGGCCGGCGACTTGGCGCAGGCGTCGATGCTCTCGTTGCCGGCGGAGACGACATACGTGACGCCCGCCGCGATGGAGGCGCTCACCGCGTCATCCACGCCCTGATGGGCCTCGGCACCCAGGCTCATGTTGGCCACGGCCGGGCTGATGTGGTTGGCGGTAATCCAATCCAGGCCGGCGATGAGCGCCTCCTCGGTGCCCTCGCCCGAGCAGCCGATGACGCGCACCGAGTGGATGGTCACATTCTTGGCCACGCCATAGTTGGTGCCACCCAGGGAGCCGGCGACGTGGGTGCCGTGGCCATGGCAGTCCTCCGTGGTGCCCTCGCCGACGGCGTCGAAGCCCTCGCCCATGCGTCCGGTGAACTCGACGTGGGTGCTGCGCACGCCGGTGTCGAAGACGTAGGCGTGGACGCCCGCGCCCGTGTACTCGTAGGTGTAGAGGTTATCCAATTCCAGGAAGCGCTGGTCCACGCGGTCCAGGCCCCAGGTCGGGTTGAGCTGGGTGCCGTGCAGGGTGACGACGCGGTCCTGCTCCACGTAGCGCACGCGCGGATCCTCGCTCATGCGCAGCGCCTCTTCCTCCGTCATGGTGACGGAGAAGCCGCGCAGCGCGTGCGAGTACAGCTTGCGGACGGCGCCACCGTGGGCCCGAACGAGCGTATCGGAGGCCTTGCTCACCTCCTGGACGGAGGCCCGGGGGCTCTGCTTGGCCTTGTCATCGAAGACGACGATGTAGCGATTGGGGATGCCGTTGGCGGCCGCACGCAGGAGCTTGGTGCCCGGGCCCTTGCCCGCCGCGAGTCCCTGCGCCTGCGGCTGGGCTTCCGCTGTTGGCGGCGAGCCCGATTCGAGGCGCTCTCCACATGCGGAGAGGAATCCGCACATCCCCAACAGGATGGCGGTGGTTCGCAGCGAGGTGAGCATCGGCTTCCTCCGGTTCGCTCGTGCGCGACTTATTCAAGTGTGAAGCAAGATGATGGCAGATTCACTTGAGGTGCGTACAGTCACCTGAGGCTTGCCTGCTCTGGGGTTTTCATACCCCGGGGGCGTGGGTCCCTGCTCACCCGCCGCACTGGGGACGTGATAACACTCTCACCGCAGCAGCCCTGAAGGATCGGAGCGCCCGTGGAGATGCATGTCGTCATCGGTTTGATGGTCGCGGCCATCGCCGTGGCCATTGCCGCCAAGCGCGTGCGCATCCCCTACAACGTGGCGCTGGTGGGAGGCGGCCTCATCATCTCGGTGGGCGGCCTGCTGCCGGGGGTGCCACCGCTGAGCCCAGAGGTGGTGTTCATCGTCTGCCTTCCAGCGCTGTTGTTCGAGGGCGGCATCACCGCGGACATTGGCAACGTGCGCGCCAACGCGGTGCCCATCGCCGTGCTGTCCTCGCTGGGCGTGGTGCTGGCCATCGGCGCCACGGGCGCGGCGCTGCATGGGCTGCTGAACCTGGGGTGGGGCCCGGCGTTGCTCCTGGGGGCCATCCTCTCCGTCACCGACACCGTCTCCATCCTCTATGCCTTCCGCCGGGCGCCGGTGCCGCAGCGCCTGAGCGGCATCATGCAGGGCGAGAGCCTCTTCAATGACGGCACCGCGCTGGTGGCCTACGCCGCCATCGCCGCCGTGGTGGCCGGGGGGCAGACGCCCTCGCTGGTGATGCTGACGGGCAAGGTGCTGGCCGCCAGCATCATGGGCGCCGTCATCGGCCTGGTGCTGGCGCTGGTGGGCAGCTTCATCATCCGCCGCACCGAGGATCCGCTGGCGGAGATCATGGCCACCACGGCGCTGGCCTTCTCCTCCTTCGTGCTGGCCGAGCAGTTCCACTTCTCGGGCGCCATCGCCGCCGTCACCGCGGGCCTGGCGGTGGGGGTGACGCTGCGGCGGGCGGTGTCCCCGCAGAGCCAGGTGGCCATCCACACCTTCTGGGAGTACGCCGCCTTCGGGGTGAACACCTTCCTCTTCCTGTCGGTGGGGCTCACCACGCGGCCGGAGGTGCTGCTGTCATACCTGCCGGAGACGGGCATCGCGTTCGCCTGCGTGCTGGTGGGCCGGGCGGTGGCCATCTACATCCCCTTCCTGCTGCTGCGCTGGCTGCGCCCGGCGGCCTCCATTCCGCTGCGCTGGCAGCACGTGTTCCTCATCGGCAACATCAAGGGCGCGCTCTCCATCGGCCTGGTGCTGGGCCTGCCCGCGAACACGCCCTCGCGCGAATTGCTGGTGGCCGTCGCCTTCGGCGTCACCTTCTTCTCGCTGGTGGGCCAGGGGCTGCTGTTGAGCAAGGCGCTGCGGCGCATGGGCCTCATCGAGGAGGACCCGGTGGCGCTGCACGTGGCCGAGCACCAGGGGCGCCTCATCGCCAGCCGGGCGGCGCACCACGAGCTGGAGGACCTGCACGAGCAGGGGCTGGTGCCCCGGGCCGCCTACGAGCACCTGCGCAGCGACTACCAGGTGAACATCGCCCGCGCGGAGCGGGAGCTGCGGCGGCTCAATGAGCAGCACCTGGCGCAGGGAGCCCGGAGCCTGATCGCCGTGCGCCGCCGCCTCATCGACGCGGAGCGCACGGCGCTGCAGGGAGCGCGGCGCAACGGGCTCATCCCCGACGCCATGGCGGAGGAGATGCTGGCGCGGTTGGATCAGCGCACGCTGGAGCTGGAGCACGCACTGCACGGCACGGAAGGCCGAGAGAAGGACGGAGGGAGAAAGAGCGCATGAGGATCGTCATCGCTGGAGGAGGCCGGGTGGGCTCGGTGCTGGCGGCGCGGCTGGTGGCCGAGCAGCACACCGTCACGGTCATCGAGCGAGACGCGACCATCTGCACCCGGCTCTTCGAGGAGGTGGGCGTGGTGACGGTGTGCGGGGACGCGACGAGCACCCAGGTATTGGAGGCGGCGGGCATCGCCGCGGCGGACGTGGCGGCGGGCGTGCTGGCGCGAGACGCGGAGAACCTGGCCTTCGCCATGCTGGTGCGCAGCATGTCGCCCGCGCGGGTGATGGTGCGCATGTTGGACAACACCTACCGCGAGGCGTACCGGATGGCGGGGGTGAAGGACCTGGTGGCCGAGGCGGACGTGGTGGTGGCGAAGATGACGACGGCCATCGACTTCCCGCAGGTGGCCGGCTCGCTGCCGCTGGCCAGCAGCGACACGCTGCTCTTCGAGGTGGGCATCGGCCCTCGGGCGCTGGTGTCGGGCAAGACGGTGGCCCAGGTGCGCGGGATTGAGGGCTTCCCGAAGGAGAGCCTCTTCATCGCCGTGGTGGACTCGGAGGGGCAGACGGTGGTTCCGGACGGCAGCACCGTGCTGCGCTCCGGCCACACCGTCATCCTCGTGGCGCGCCGCTCCCAGCTCGCGCAGGCGGTGGAGCTGCTCACCGCCGAGCCGACCTCGAGCACCGGCTTGACGCCGCTCACGCAGGCGCTGCGCAAGGTGGACTTCCTGGCGCCGCTGAGCGACGCGGAGCTGGCGACGGCGGCGCGGGGCGCGGAGTTCCTCCAGCGGCCGGCGGGCTCGGAGATTTTCAAGAAGGGCGACCCGGGAGAGACGTTCTTCGTGGTGCTGGCGGGCGAGGTGCGGCTCCTCGGAGACGGCGGGCAGTTGGTGAGCACGGTGGGCCCGGGCGGCTTCTTCGGCGAGCTGGCGCTGCTCACGGGCGAGCCGCGCATGGCCACGGCGGTGGCCTCCAGCCCGTGTGAGCTGGCGGCGGTGGGGCGCGAGGACTTCCGAGGGGTGGTGATGGGCAACCCCACGGTGGCGCTGGAGATGAGCCGCATCCTCGGCCAGCGGCTCTCGCGCGCTCAGGGCGCCAGCCTCCCCATCAAGCGCAAGGGCCTCTTCGGACGCTGACCCATGCTCAAGCTCTACCAGTTCCACCCCTCGGGCAATTGCTACAAGGTCCGCTTGCTGCTGCACCAGCTCGGCATTCCCTTCGAGGTGGTGGAGCTGGACCTGAAGGCCGGCGCGGCGCGCGGCGCGGACTTCAAGGCGAAGAACCCCATCGGCCGGGTGCCCACGCTGGAGCTGTCGCCGGGCACCTTCCTGGCCGAGTCCAACGCCATCCTCTGGTACTTCGCGGAGGGCACGCCCTTCATCCCCACCGACAAGCTGGAGCGGGCGCGCATGCTCCAGTGGATGTTCTTCGAGCAGTACAGCCACGAGCCCTACATCGCCGTGGCGCGGGCGTGGATCTCCTTCTTCGGAGTCCCCGCCGGCAAGGAGCGCGAGCTCGAGGAGCGCACCCAGAAGGGCTACGCGGCGCTGGACGTGATGGAGGGCGAGCTGAAGCAGCGCCCCTTCTTCGCGGGAGAGCGCTACAGCCTGGCGGACATCGCGCTGTACGCCTACACGCACGTGGCGGACGAGGGGCGCTTCGAGCTGAGCCGCTACCCCGCCATCCGTGCCTGGTTCACACGGGTCCAGGCGCAGCCCGGACACCTGACCATCACGGCACCATCAGGAACGTGGCGTGAGCCGTCGCGATGAGGCGGGAGCGCTCCTGCTGCCAGGCCTCGACGCGCACGTTGGCCACGCGGCGCCCCTGACGGGTGACGAAGCCCTGGGCGAAGGTGTCCTGAAGCCCCCCGGCGCGCAGGAACTCCGTGGTGAGGCTGATGAGCCGGGGCATGCGCTCGGTGTCCTCCTGGAGGAGCAGCTCGAAGAGCGCGGACGACTCCAGCAGCGCGCCCAGGGCGCCACCGTGCAGGGATTGGAAGCCCACGAGCTCGGGCGCGTACGTCATCCGGCAGCGCGCATGGCCCTCGGCGGCCTCCAGGCCAATGCGGAACAACCGCGCGGAGGGGATGAGCGCGGTGAGCGGGCCATAGTCGTGCCCCTGGCGCGCCTGACGCAGCAGCTCGACGAACGAGGCGGAGGAGGAGGCCATGGCTCACTCCTCCACGAGCATGTAGGTGGCCTGCATGGTGGCCACGGCGTCGGCCGCGTCCCCGTCATGCACGAGCCCTCGCACGAATGCCACCGAGGGTGTCAGCTCGTAACACTCCGCGCGTGCGGCGAGGTCCTTGCCGGAGCGCGAGGGGCGCAGGTGGTCGATGCGCAGCTCCAGGGTGACGATGCGCCGCAGCCGCGCCATCTTCATGCACGCGGCGCTGCCGCACGTGACGTCCACCAGCGTGGTGATGGCCCCTCCATGAACCGCCCCCGTCTCGGCGTCTCCCACGAGCGCTGGGGCATACGGCAACAGGCACGTCGCCTCCCCCGGCGCGGTGGCCACCAGCCGCAGGCCCAGCGCTCGGTTGAGGGGTGTGCGCTCTTCAACGAAGGCGCGGAGCATTTCCACCATTCTTCCCAATAATACAGTGATACACTGATTTCGCGCGAACTTCGCGGAAGTGCCAGCAGGGAGCCGGAATGCCTGATTTTGACTGGCCTAAAGACTTTCACCGAATTCCCGATGAGGACTGGACAGACGCCCCGCTGGATCCGCTGGGGCAGCGCTACGACTCGATGGCGCGGCACCTCTGGTACAGGAACCTGGAGCTGACAGTCGAGCAACTCGCGGAAGCGCTAAAGCCTGGGCAGCTATTGATTGATTATTCCGGAGGCACCGGAATCCTGGCGCGCCAACTGCTTCAGCGGATTGCAGGAATTGGTACGGTGATGGTGGATGCCTCGCCGCGGTTCCTGCGGGTAGCGCTGGAACACTTCCGTGACGAACCGCGCGTGGCCTTCCGGCTGCTGCGCTACCTCGAGGGCGAGCGGCGCCTCCAGGGGCTGGACGAGGTGCTGGGCCCGGCGTTCCTGGCGCGCAAGGCGGATGCGCTGGTCTCCACCAACGCGGTCCACCTCTACCCGGACCTGCCGGGGACGTTCCAGGCGTGGGCGCGCTCGGTGCGGCCCGGCGGGAAGGTCTTCGTCCAGTCCGGAGACATCCGCAATCCGGAGGGCAAGCCGGGTGAGTGGTTGATCAGCCAGGTGGTGGAGAAGGTGCGCGAGGTGGCCAAGGAGGTGGCGGCCGAGGACCCGCGCTATGCGCCCTACCGCGCCGTGCTGGAGGACCGCGCGAAGATGGCGGCCTACGACGCGCTCTGGCGCAAGGTGTTCCTGCCCATCCGCCCGGTGTCGGAGTACCAGGAGGCGCTGACGCAGGCAGGCTTCACCGTCAAAGACATCCTCACGCGCACCGTGGATGTGGGCGTGCTCGAGTGGTACGAGGCGACGAGTGTCTATCCAGACCTGCTCGGCTGGGTGGGCGGCTCTCCGAAGGTGGACAAGCGCCTGCCCACGGCGGCCGAGGTGCAGGATCGACTGGATTTGCTCAAGCAATCCTTTCTCAAACTTTTCAAAGGCCGGGATATCTATCAAAGCACCTGGACATATTTCGTCGCAGAGAGATGACGGCGGGGGTCATCCATGCACATCGGTCAATTGCTGACACGCGCGGCGCAGCGCCACCCGACGAACACGGCCTGGTACGACGGAGCGCGTCCGGTGCTCTACACAGAGGTCGAACTGCGCGTCACGTGCCTGGCCGATGCCCTGCGCCAACTGGGGCTGAAGACGGGAGATCGCGTGGGGATGATGCTGCCCAACAGCCCCCAGGCGCTGGAGGTGATGTTCGCGACGATGAAGGCGGGGCTGGTCATCGTCCCGATGAACATCCGGCTCCACCCGGAGGAGCACGCCACCATCCTCGATGACGCCGGGTGCTCGCTGCTGATCTACGCGGCGGAGTTCACCCAAGCGCTGGCCTCCATCCGGGACCGCCTGCCCACGCTAAAGACATACGTGGTGGTGGGCGACTCCCCCACGGCGGACAAACGCTATGAGGAATTGCTGGCCATGGGCTCTCCGGTGCTGGGATTCCAGCCGGGCCCGGAGGACCTGGCCTGGCTTTTCTATACCTCGGGGACGACGGGCAAGCCCAAGGGGGTGATGCTGACGCACCGCAACCTCCTGACGCTGGTCAGCATCAACCTGATCGATCTCAACACCCCGTCGCACCAGGATGTGCTGCTGCACGCGCTGGCGATCAGCTTCGCGGGCGGGTTCTTCATGCTCCACCACGTGGCGCGGGCGGTGACGCACGTCTTCCTGCCCCGGTTCGATCCGGCCACGTTCTTCCAGTTGGTGGAGAAGCACAAGGTGACGACGGTGGCGCTGGTGCCGACGATGATCAGCATGCTGGTGCGCTCACCGGCGCGCACGGCCCACAACCTGTCGAGCCTGCACACCGTCTTCTATGGCGGAGCGCCGCTGCACGCCGAGCGGCTGCGGGAGGCGCTGGAGGCCTTTGGCCCCATCTTCCTGCAGAGCTACGGGCTGGGCGAGTCGCCGCTGACGCTCACGGTACTGGGCAAAGACGAGCACACGGGGTTTCGCGCGCAGTCGGCGGGCCGGGTCAGCACGCTGGTCTCGCTCCGCATCCAGGATGATGACTGGAACCCCGTGTCGATGGGCCTGGAGGGGGAGATCGCCGTGCGCAGCGATCTGGTGATGGCGGGGTACTGGAACCGTCCGGAGCAAACGGCCGACGTGCTCAAGGACGGCTGGTTCCGCACGGGTGACATCGGGTACCTGGACCAGGACGGCTACCTCTTCATCAGCGACCGCAAGAAGGACCTCATCAAGAGCGGCGGGGCGACGGTGTCTCCGCGCGAAGTGGAGGAGGTCATCCACCTGCACCCGGCGGTGCAGGAGGTGGCGGTCATCGGCGTGCCGGACGAGACATGGGGCGAGGCCATCAAGGCGTTGGTGGTGCTGCGGCCGAACGCGGTCACCACGGAGAAGGAGCTCATCGCCTTCTGCAAGGATCGGCTGGCCTCGTTCAAGAAGCCCCGCTCGGTGGACTTCGTGCCGGACCTGCCCAAGAGCGCCAACAACAAGGTGCTGCGGCGCGAGCTGCGAGAGCGCTACTGGCAGGGGCGCGCCCGGAAGGTTTGACGCGAGATTCTGGTTCCAAGCCGTATCCACTCCAAGGGGACACTTATGCTCTCGACGCGCTTCACGGAACTCGTTGGATGTCGTGTGCCGATTCAGCAGGCGGCGATGGGAGGCACCGCCACGCCGAAGCTGGCGGCGGCGGTCTCGGACGCGGGCGGGCTGGGCATGGTGGCGGCGGTGATGATGTCCGCCGAGGACCTCGCCCGGGAGCTGGATGGGCTTCGCGCGCGAACGAAGGCCCCCTTTGGGGTGAGCTTCATCGTGCCCTTCCTGCATGAGCGAGAGCTGGTGGAGGTAGTGGCCTCGCGGGCGAAGGTGGTCGAGTTCTTCTTCGGTACGCCGGATCGCTCCCTGGTGGACACGGTCCACGCGGGGGGCGCGCTGGCATGCTGGCAGGTGGGCTCGAAGGAAGACGCGGTGGCGGCGGAGGCGGTGGGCTGTGACCTGGTCGTGGTGCAGGGGGTGGAGGCCGGTGGCCACGTGGCCGGGAAGATTGGCCTCTTCCCACTGCTCGACGAGGTGCTGGAGGTGGTGAAGATTCCCGTCATCGCGGCGGGAGGGATCGGCTCGGGCCGAACGATGGCGGCCGCGCTGGCGGCGGGGGCCTCGGCGGTGCGCATGGGCACCCGCTTCGTGGTGGCGGAGGAGGCGGACACCCACGCGGGCTATGCGGAGAAGCTGATCGCGGCCCGTGGGCGGGACACGGTGATTACCAAGGCGTTCCACGTGATGTGGCCGGACACGCCGCACCGGGTGCTGCGCTCGGCGCTCGAGGCGGCGACCGCGTTCCAGGGAGAAGTAACGGGCGAACTCTTCCTCCATGGAAAGAAGATGCCGCTGCCGCACTGGGCGGTGCCCAACCCGACCCGGCTGACGACGGGCAACATCGACGCCATGGCGCTCTACGCGGGCGAGTCGGTGAGCGCGGTGAAGTCCGTGCAGCCCGCCGCGACCATCGTGAAGGAGGTCTCCGAGCAGGCCGAGAGCCTGCTGCGCCAGTGGGCCTCGCGGCTGAAGTGAGCTACCGGCGCAGGGCCAGGAGCGCCAGGAGCGCGTGCTGGACGGACTCGACCTGGACCTCGCTCCGCTCGAGGCTGGAGCGCACCCCACCGAGGGCGTGACGCGGATTGGGCAGGAGCGCGGCTTCGCGCTCCTGGATGACGAGGGTGTCCAGGAAGGACACGCCCCGGGCGCAGGCGTCGAGGTAGCGCTGCTGGCGGGTGCGATCTCGGAGGCCGGCGGCGAGCTCGGCCCCGGCGGCCAGCGCCTCGAGGTAGAGCGCGGTGGTGGCGCCTGGAGCGTCGGGCTGGTGGTCGTTGAGGAACGCGCCGGTCGTCTCGGACTGGTAGGTCAGCGCCCAGTCGCAGATCTCGAAGGCGAGGCGGGCGGCCTCGGCGTCACGGTCGACGTGCCACCACGCCACGGCGGCCTGGGTGAGCCAGGAGACCTGGTCCCAGTGGCGCTTGTAGCGGAAGCGGTGTCGGTAGAAGCGCCAGGCCTGGGCGAGCTTCGCCGCATCGGCGGCGTGAACGTTCTCCTGCGCGGCGCGGGCGAGCGCGAGCAGGGCCTGGCCGGGCATGGAGTCCTGCCACGGGTCGCCATCGGCGGCGGGCTCCAGGTAGCAGGAGAACCGCCCATGGACGCCCATGCGGGACCAGAGGGTGGCGGCGAGCGTCTGGGCCGTGGCCATGTCCTCGCCGGTCTCGAGCAGCGCGAGGAGGACGAGCGCGACCTGGGAGATCGACGCTCCTTCATCGGCGCGAATCCAGACATGCTCGGTGTCATCGAACACGAGGTCCGAGGTGAGCGCGGTGAGCAGGGTGCGCGCGCCCTCGCCCAGGGGCGCGGGGCCGAGCTTCCGGTGGGCGCGAGCGAGGGCCCACGCCTGGTGCGCGAGCCGCGCGGTGTCGAGCCCCTGGTGGATGGCGTCGCTGGAAGGCTCATAGCGAGCCGTCGCGCCCAGGTGGCGCAGGAGGAACTTGCACAGCGGAGGGGTCAGCCGCGAGACGCTCTCCCCGAGCGTCTTCGGAGAGGCCTCCACGGGCGGCTTCGACTCGACGCGGGAGGGCTCGGGCGGCAGGCCCGGCTCGACGACCTCCTGAAGGGAGTAGCGATAGAGCGTGAATGGCTCGGTGGGCAGCAGTCGGGCGTCGAGGGTCCGGGCGTGTTCGAGCTGCTGCCACGCGTTGGAGATGCCCGGCATGCGGGGAGGCGCCCCGCCCACGAGATACGGCCGCTCACGGCTGCGCACGACGAGGCCATGGCGCTCGGAGTCGAGCTGAGCAACCTCACATGGCTCGAGCGCGGCGCAGAACGTCACTGAGATGGCGCTGCGCTCCAGGGTGGCCAGCGGCTCGGGACTGACCCGGGTGAGCTGTCGGGCGGCCAGGAACGCGGCCTGACTCACGGCGATGGCCAGGGCCGGGGCCTTCTCCTCGGGGAAGTTCCAGAACCCATTGTGCGCAAGGAGCTCGTGGGGTGCGTCCTTCGAGTACACGCTGACCCAGACGCCGCCAGGGCCGGAGTACCGCCCGGCGAGGCGACGGGGAGGACGCAGGAGCTTTCCTGAGCGCAGGGCCTCGGCGATGACCTGGCGCGCGAGCTCGACGGGTTGGAGCCCCTCCGGCGCCTTCTCGGACGTCACCTCATGCGGAGGAAGAACACGGCCCGGATTGAGCGCCCGAGGCGCCCCACCTGGCATTCGGGCGGAGAGCTCCTCGGTGTCATAGAGCGCGAACACCGGGATGCCGCGCGAGCGAAGGCGGGAGAAGGCGCCCTCGTAGCCGGAGCGAACGAGACAGACCCCTCCCTCGACACGAAGTCCTGACTGCTCGAGCCGGGAGACGAAGTCCTCCAGCTCGGACCCCTCGCCGATGGCGTCGTGGACGAAGAGGACGGGTTGGGCAGGGTCGACCTTGCCCTCGAGGGTCAGGTGCGAGCCTTCTCCGGGCCGGGTGAGGAGCCCGCGATACTTGCCGCGAGAGAGCATCACACAGGCCTGTAGCAGCGGCAGGCTCCTGGGGCTCGCGGCGACGAGCTGGAGGCCCTCGAAGGCCTCCAACAGGCGCAGGAGACAGCCCCCGGAGAGCTCGGCGCCACGGGTGGTGAGGGTGACCGCGGGCAGGTCGAGCCGCCACCGGGCGGGGACGCCCTCGGACAGGGCCGGCTCCTCCTGGCGCATGGCCTCCTTCAGCAGGAGCGAGAGCAGTTGCTCACGCTCGGAAGCATCTGACGCGGCCCGTTTCTGGCGAGAGCGGCCCTGCCGGCCGCGCTGTGCGGGCATCCTCATCCCCTCTCCATGGGCGGTGGCGACTCCCTCCTCATGGGGAGCGGACCTCCCACCTTACCTCTCGATCACCGCTTCGGCAGAATTTCCGACCAGCCCGGGAGAAATGCCCTCCCTCATTGCGTCGGGTGTCCCAGGACATCCGTAAGATGGGTGGCTTTCAGGGCTTGGTCAAACCACCGGTCCAAGGTCGCCATATCCGTGCATGCCAGGATGTGTTGGCGCGCCTCTTCGTCAATCTGCACCCCACGCGCCGCGAGAATCCGAAGCACGTCCTCGGCCCGTCCCTGCTGACGCCCTTTCTCGATGAGCTTCTCACCCCAGGTCATCATCAGTTCCTCCGTTCGCTGTGTACCAATGACCTCTTTTAACATGCTCACCGCAGCGCCCTGTGCAGCCTCATTCCCCACCAGCAGCAGGTAGCGGAAGACAACACTCAACTCCTCGGCGCCATTGGGCATGGCCTGCACCTGCGTGAAGAGCGCCGCCCAGTCCGGTAGCGCTTCCGCCAGTTTCTCGGTGCGTCCGTAGACCAACGCCAGCAGTGCCAACCGAACCAGGGGCGGCCCTGGACGCTTCATCAGCGCCTCCGCGCGCTCGGCCGTCAGGTCGTCCACCAGGTACTCGAAGCGTGGCACGAGCGCCCTCCACCGCTCGGGCTCCTCGTCCGCCCCTGGCAAGTCGAAGAGCTCTTCAACCCGGCGAGGAGCGCTCCAGGCCCCATCCGGCCCGTGGTACAGGACCAGGGGAATGATGACCGGCAGGAACCCGCTGCCCGGGTGCTCCTTGCGCCAGTGCTCCAGCTGGCGCACCACGTAGCGCAGCATGCGCAGGGCCATCCACCGATCCACCGACGACTGGTGTTCCAGCAGGATGTAGAACAGCAGAGGCCGTCCGCTGGAGAGGCGCGCCGAAAAGAGCAGATCGCTCTGGGTTTCCCGGAGCTCCGGGTCCACCACGGAACCGGGCTCACGCCGCAGACTCTCCCAGTTCACCTGCGACACCAGATGGGGCGGCAAGGCGGCTCGCAGCTCGGCCGCGGCCCGCTCGGGGTTGCCGAAGGTGAAGCGGACGAAGAGGTCATGAGGCCCAGGCATGCCCCGCAGCGCCGAAGCACAATGCGGGCCAACCTCGCCTCACTCGGAAGCCCCGGGGCACACCCATCCACCGCCAGCGACTCCCGTCCCGCACGGGAGACAGCCGTCAGCGGCCGCCAAGGGCCAGCGCGAAAGGGGCTACCATCGCCCGCGCTGTCGAACCTGGGAGGAAGTCATGAGTCCGAGCACCCCCACCGAAGGACAGGAGCAGAAGATGATCGTCTACACACCGGGCCCCATCCGGGACATCTCGGGGTTCGTCCCGCTGGGCTCCGCCGAGGCCCTGGGAGGCAAGGTGCTGGAAGGCAAGGTCGAGCTCTTCGGACGCATCGACTTCAGCGCCCGGGGCATGACGGCGGGCCTGTTCATGTCGACCCGGGGCAAGGTGCAGATCCTCTTCCCCTTCACCGAGCACGCCACCATCCTGGAGGGCGAGGTGACGCTCACCGATGAGTCCGGCCAGAACCACACCTATCGCCCCGGGGACAGCTACTTCATCAAGCAGGGACAGGTCATCCTCTGGGACGTGAAGAGCGAGCGCGTCATCAAGTCGTTCTTCAACATCGTCGAGAACGGGCCGAAGTAGCCCCCTGCCCCGAGCACCGCCCATGCCCCCGGACACCTCCCGGCGACGGCATGGGCGAGGGGTTCACGTACTTCAGTCCTTCACCGGCTCGGCGAGGCCCTTGCGGACCGCCTCGTCGACGAGCGCATCCACGCGCTTGCGCGACTCGCGGGCGCTGGCCGCCATCTGCCTCCCCAGCTTCTCCTGCTCGCGGCCCAGCGCCTCCTGCTGCTCGCCCAGCTTCTCCTGCTCGCGGCCCAGCGCTTCCTGCTGGTCACCCAGCGCGTCCATCTCCTTGTCCACCGCCTCCTGGTTCTTCTCCAGCTCCTGCTCGTGGCGATCCTGCTCGGCCTTGTCTCCCCGCATCGCGGCGCGCGCGGCCGCCACGCCATGCTCGGCCTGCTTCATGCCCAGCTCGGCCTGCTTCATGCCCAGCGATGCCTGCTTCTGGCCGAACTCGGCCTGCTTCACGCCCAGCGCCGCCTGCTTGCGTCCAAGCTCCGCCTGCTGCTCGCCCAGCTTCGTCTCCGGCTCGAAGGCCGCGCGCACCTGCTCGAGCGTCTTGGCGTCACGGATGACGTAGGCCTTGTCGTCGCGCCGCACGAAGAGCACGTCCTTGCCCTCATTGCGCAGCGTCTTGGCCATGCGCAAGTCATCCATGGAGCCCGCCATCATCACCTGGTTCCCCGACACCAGGACGAAGCGGTCCAGCTCGTCATCGTCGTCATCGTCATCCCCGGCCATGGCCAGCACCGGCCCGGGAGGCAGCGGAGCGAGAGCCGGGGCCGGAGGCGGGGGCGGCACGGGAGCCTGCACCGGCGCGGGAGCCTTGGGGGCCGCCGCCACCTTCGGCGCCGCCACGGGGGAAGCGGCGGGGCTGGCGGCAACCTTCGGAGCCGCCGGAACCGCCAGGCCCTGCGCGGCGGGCGCGGCCGGGGCGGGAGTCGCAGCAGCCGCTTTCGGGCTCTCGGGCGGCTGCGGAGCCTTCGCCGGCTCGCGCGCCACCACCTGGAAGGGCACCAGGGCCACGAAGCCGAGGGCGCAGAGGGCTACCCGCAGCGGGAAGCGGCGGTGGGACGACGAGACATCGACGTGCTCCAACATGGTCAACCTCCTGTGCAACGCGTGAACGTGGGCGGAAGCGCCGAGCGCCGCGGCGGTGCCGTGGGCGCGGGTGACGCCAAAGGCCAGGAGCAGCTGCCCGTAGTCCCCGGGCTCGGCTCCCGTGAGGCGCAGGGCCTCGGCATCACAGGCCTCCTCGCGCGCCAGGGCGTACTCACGGGCCGCCTTGCGCGCGAGGGGATGGAAGAAGAGGACGCTCTCGGCGATCGCCGGCACCCAGCCGAGCCACAAGTCCCGGCGTTGGAAGTGGGCCAGCTCGTGCGCCAGGGCCATGCGCAGGGCCTCCAGATCCAGGCGCCGGAGCGCCTTGGCCGGCAGCACCACCACCGGAGAGAGCAGCCCCGTGGCGAGCGGGCTCGTCACCTCCGTGGACACCAGGAGCCGGGGCACGCGCCGCAGGCCCGCGGCGGAGGCCAGTTCGCGAAGGGTCCGCTCGATGTCCGGGTGGGGCAGCGGCAACGCGCGCTGGCGCAGGCGGCGCACGGCGCTCCAGGCCCGCACATGCCCGCGCACCTGCCACACGATTCCAAGCACCCACGCCCCGAGCAGCGCCGCGACCCATACCTGCCGCCAGGGCACCGCCGCCTCCACGGGAGCCGTGACACGCGGGGCGGCCACCGTCACCACCGCCAAGGAAGCCCCTTCTGACAGCGCCACCCCCGACTCAGGCACAGGCACGGGCGCGGGCGCGGGCAGCAGCGGCAGCGCGATGGGCGCCATGCCCGCCAGGGACAGCACGAACTTGAGGCACACGAGCCACCACAGCGCCGCGCGCAGGGCGGAGGGCAGCCGCGGCAGCGCGCGCGTCACGGCCCAGACGAGCCCGGCCCACAGCGCCCCCTGCCACGAGGCCCGCCACAGGCTCTCCAGCGCGGGGGACACCCACTCCAGCTTCATCAGCCACTCGGTGCGCATGCGCCTACTCCTTCCGCTGCTTCCGCGACTGGAGCCGCGCCACGACGTCCTGGAGCTGCTGCAGCTCCTCCTCGGAGACGTCGTCGGCCTCGGCCAGGTAGGTGACGAAGGGAGACAAGGAGCCGGAGAGCGTGCGCTGGACGAACTCGCCCACCACGCCGCGCAGCAGCTCCGAGGCCGGCACGGGCGAGCTGTACTGGAAGACGCCCTCCACCTTGTGCCGCGTGAGGTGGCCCTTCAGCCGCAGCCGCTCCATCACCGTGAGGATGGTGGAGCGCGCCAGCCCCTGGGGCTCGCCAAAGCGCTCGGCCACCTCGCCCACGGTGGCGGGCCCGTGCTCGGCCACGTACCGCAGCACCGCCAGCTCCTGCTCTCCCACGGCTTTCTTCATGCACCCTTCCCAGTGACTACAACTGTAGTCACGAAGGAAGGTACGCCTGACTACAGCTGTAGTCAAGCCATCGTCGCGCGCGGCGCCTCAGCGCGAGAAGTCCACCCCCACGCCGGCGCCGGCGGAGAAGCCGCGCGAGAGCGAGCCGTCGGCCTGCGGGAAGTGGACGGTGCTGGCGGCGCCCCACGCGTAGAGCCAGTCGAGCACCCGCTGGCGCAGCTCCGCCTGGACGGAGTAGCGCGGCTGGGCGCCGATGCCGACGATGATGAGGCGCGCGGAGGCGATGGTCCGGTTCACCGAGAAGGCCAGCGTCAGGTCCGTGTCGGTGCGCCCGAAGGCGAAATACTCCGCGGAGGCGCTGGCGGAGATGTCCAGGGAGCCCGGCTCATCGCCTCCCATGCCCAGCTTCAGCTCGGCGAAGCCGGACATGTGCCGCTCCAGGCGCTCCTCGGCGAGCGGCGGCTCGGACAGGCCGGTGGCCGAGTAGCGCGCCAGCTCGTACGAGGGCCCGAACATGCCGAAGCGGAAGCTGCCGCCCTGGTAGCGCCCCTCCAGCCGGCCGCTGATGTCGGCGCTCTCGGTGATGCCACGAAGGGAGAAGCCGAAGAAGCCGCCAATGTCCGGCGAGCCCTCATCCACCCGCGAGCCGGCGCCGCCGATGGCGAACAGCTGGAAGCTCGCTCCTTTATAGAGGGCGGCGTTGCCTCCCACGAGCGCGGCGGTGACGGGCTCCAGGCGCTCCTCGTCCACCCGACCGAAGTCCTGCGCGATGGCGGCGATGGCGTGGTAGCGGTCGAACTTCGCCTCGTCCTTGGAGGCCAGGCGGCCAATGTCCAACCGCAGCTCTCCGGCGAAGAGGCGCGCGCTGAGCACGTCGCTGGCGGCGAGCTGCACGCGCGCCGGGCCCACGTGGGTGGTGAGGATGGCGCCCGCGGGGTGGTAGTCGGGCGAGAGCTGGTTGTCGTAGCGGTCCACCAGGTGCCCCTCGCCCAGGGTGAAGGCGAGGAGCGGGCCTGCGTAGAGGGAGAACGCCTCGCCATCGTGGCCGATGCTCAGCTCGCGCAGCACCTGTCCGAAGTCGCTCAGTGTGTCCCAGTCCTGGCGCCGCAGGTGCGCGCCAAAGTCGTCGGCGGCCTGCGCGGGCTCCTCGTCCAGCAGCCGCAAGCGCAGCGGAGCGCCCAGCTCCAGGGAGAAGTCATCGTTGTACAGCCGCGCCATGGGCAGGAACTGGGCGAAGAGATCCTGGCCTCCACCTCGAGGGCCGGAAGGAAAGCTCAGCGGCCCCGCCTCGAGCGCGAGGCGGAAGTGCATGCTGGAGCCCTCCTCGGAGCCAGAGGCCTGGGAGGCGGGGTCGGACTGCTGGAGCACAGCGAGCAGGACCAGGAAGGGGGCGGCATTCATCCCGGGCACTCTACCCGTCCCCCGGCGACTGGCCGAGAAACGCCCACGTGAAAGCCGCGGGTGCCGCTCGCTCCTTCAAGAGGCGAACAGGCAGCGCTCCGGGAAGCTACTCGGCCGGAGGCGCCTCCGCCGGCAGGCTCGCGGGGTGACACCGCTCGGGTCGTCCCAGAATCCAGCGCGAGAGGAGCCGCACGCTGGAGGCCACCAGTCCCTGTTGCTGCTTCAGCGACTCGAAGAGGCTCTCATCCAGCACCGAGTCCTCGGGATCGATGATGAACTCCTCGGGCTCCAGCGGCTTGAAGAGCGGGTTCTGGTCGAAGACCGTCTCCAGCGGGTGCAGCCGCAGGCGGTGCTGCCGGCCCGACGCCACCTCATCCAAGAAGGGGACCAGCCGGTCCGCGCGGACCAGCTCGCGCACCTCCGACAGGCGCGCCAACCCCGCGTGCTCCGCCAGCAGGCTCACCCTCAGCCGCCGGATGGCGTGGCACATCTCCCGGCCTCCCTCGCCCTCCGAGCACTGCCAGACCAGGTTCAGCTCCGAGTCCAGCCCGAGGCTGCGGTTGGTGGTATTGGCCGAGCCCAGCGTCAGGAGCTGATCATCCACCACCATCACCTTCGAGTGGATGTAGGTGAATACGTCCTCGCCGTCCTCGCCGGGCGAGGCCGTGCAGTAAACCCCCAGGTGGTGCCCCGTCTCACGCGCGATGAGCTGCAGCGTGCGCAGCATCCGCACCTGGGCCACCCCCACGGCGATCTGCTCTCGCAGCGCCTCGGGCATGCGCGGCAGCACGAAGATGATGTTCAAGGGGCTCCGGCCCGGAGCGCGCATGCGGCGCACCAGCGCATCGAAGATGGCGCGCGAGGAGAAGTACTGGTTCTCCAGATAGATGAGGTGCTCGGCGGCGTCGATGGCCTCCACATAGAGGGCGCGCACCTCCTGCACCGGCTCCTGGAAGGGCACCAACGTCTTGCCGAAGGTGCGGCTGAGCGCCACCGGCCCCGAGGGCAGCGGCAGCGTGGCCGTCACCTCCACGTCGTCTCGCGACACGGGCGTGGACAGCCGCAGCAATCCGCCTCCGGAGTTGAACCACCGCGCCTCGTACAGCTCCGCGAGCCGCTGCACCACGGGCCCCGTGAGCACCGCCTGCACGTCGTGGTAGGGCCCGTGCGGGTCTCTGCCCGAGTCACAGCGCAGCGTCGAGCGCGCCGGGTGGTCGCGGTCATCCCAGCGGCAATCGCAGATGTCCATCCCGCCCGTGAAGGCCACCTGCCCATCGATGAGCACCAGCTTCTGGTGGTGCGCGCCATACAGCGGCGCCGAGGCATCGAAGCGGAAGGAGATCCGCTCGCTGTGCCAGTTGAAGAGCAGCTCCTGCATCCACTCGCGCTCCAGCGCGAACAGCAGGCTGAAGTCCCACGCGAGGATATAGATGTGGAGTTCCGGGTTGCGCTGGCACAGCTCGCGCAACAGCGGAAGCATCCGCACTTCTCCCCGCGCCTGCTCCGCGTCCGGCCCTCGCAGCAGCGCCACGTTGCTGTCGAACTGCCAGCCGGTGATGGCGATGTAGCTCTTGGCCCGAAGCGCGGCCTGATAGAACGCGCGGTAATAGTCCCGCGCGTCGATGATCAACCCGGCGTCAGTCGCCTCGTCCTTCAGCCAGCAAGTATGTCCGGGTACCAGGATGTGTCTCACGGTGTGACTCCCGGCTGTCTGCTCTCCGAGGCGCCTTGCCCGCCTGGAGGAGGATCAACCGACGAAGACGACGCGCTTGCCCGTGGCCTGCGTCATCGTCGGAGACGAAATGACACGGGCCACCTTCTTCACCTCGCCACCCACGGTGTCGAAGGCCGCCGCGATCAGATCGCCCAAGGTCACCTGAACCTGGCGCGCCGAACGACCCACCTTCGCCTTCGCCCGCGCCACCTTCGTCTGCCGCGTCTGCCGCTTGACCTGATCACGCCGCTGAGCCTTCGCCATGGTCTTGTCTCCCCTCGATGCTGGTTGCTTGTGCCGTACTCGACCACCCGCCCGCCGCCGCCCGCCGCTTTCTCAGAGAGCAACCGCCATGCCGCGTGACAACCCCCTGTTTTCACGGGATATGCTCTCCCCAAGGGGGGCAACCTCCCGGAAACGACTGTCATTTTTTCAGGACGGGGAGGATGATCGGAATGAATGATCGACGGCCCTGCTCCCTGCCCCTAGGAACGCCACAGCTTTCATGTATTGTTACAAGACATGTGTCGCCGCACCGCGTCACCTTCCAGCAGGGATGCCACCTTACATCACGGATAGTTTGCAAACGGAGGCATCACCCTATTCAATGGAACTCCGGGAGACCGTCGAGGGGCCTGAACAATGGAACGGAAGCCGCCATCCCAGGGTGAGCCCGCGATGAGCGATCCCTATCCGAACTGCCAGGTCAACGGTCAGGCCGTCCTGTCAATCGTCGGAGGCATGGAGGTGGTGCAGGCCCGGGCACTGCGCATCCTGGCGGAGAATGGCATCTCTCCCCTCAAGCCCGAAGGGTGGTACCCGCTCACCCACGTGCTGAACTCCTTCAAGCTCATCTTCGAGAAGATCGGCCCCAGCACGGTGCGCGCCATCGGGCGCAAGACGCCGGACACAGCGCGCTTTCCTCCCGACATCGACTCCTTGGAGAAGGGGCTGCGCGCCATTGACGTGGCGTACCATATGGCCCACCGTGGCAGTGAACAGATCGGTGGCTACCACTTCGAGCCGCGGGACCGTCGCAGTGCGAAGATGATGTGTGACAATCCCTACCCCTGTGATTTCGACCTGGGGATGGTGGAGGCGATCTGCGACCGCTTTCGCCCCAAGGATGCGTTGTGGGTTCGGATCGAGCACGACCCGAAGAGTTGCCGCCGTCGAGGTGACACTTCGTGCACCTATCTCATCACGTGGTAGGCGACACCGACCGGTTAAGGTTTAATTATTCCAGCGTGTTGTCGACATAACCTCCGTTGCGTCTCGCGGAGCTCAACTGGACAAGGTCGGGAGGAAGCCATGAAGGTCGTCCTGGAGCACATTGCGGCCAAGCAGGCGACGTTCGCCAAGCACCCGTTTTTCGCTGAGCTTCGCCTCGATCGGCCGATTGAGCAGATCGCAGCTTTCGCTCCGCGGATGGCATTCTGGGTGATGACGTTCCAGGACATCCTGCGCCTCAATGAGCAGATGGTGCAGGATCCGAACCTCAAGCGAATCGCGCGCCACCATCGAGACGAGGATACCGGACATGAGCGCTGGTTCCTCGAGGACATCGCCAAGCTGACGGGCGGGCCCCTGACGGTGAGCGCGCTGTATGGACGGGCGAGCGCCTCCACGCGCGATGCGGCCTACCAGCTCATCTCGGAGGTATATCGCGCCACGGATGATCGGCTGCGCATCGTCCTGGTGCTGGTGCTGGAGTCCACCGGCCACGTCTTCTTCGGGCGCACGGCGGTGCTGACCAACGCCGTGCAGAACGCGGCCAAGCTCAAGTACTTCTCCGAGTACCACCTGCACATCGAAGAGGCGCACGAGATGTTCGAGACGAAGATGGAGGAGCAGCTGCTCTCCATCGGTATGTCTCCCGAGCTGGAGGCCCAGGCCATCGCGCTGGTGGATCGCGCCTACGTCTCCTTCGACTCCATGTTCCACGGGCTGAGGGACGAGCTGTATCAGCGCCGCGACAAGGAGGCCGCGCAGCGCCAGGCCGAGCAGGCCGCGGCACCGGCGGCTTCGACCCCCACCGTGGTGAAACCCTCCGACTCGAAGGAGAAGTCCTCCGAGGGTTGGAGTGAAGCGATCGCCCTCTGAGGGGGCGGGTTACTTCGCTGGTGGCGAGAGCACGAGGATGAGCTCGCCGCCCACGTGCTTACCGGCCTTCTGGTAGACGGAGCCGTGGCGCCCCAGCTCCACGTCCACCGCGGACTGGCGGGGAATGTCCACGTGTACCGTGGCGATGCCTTCCTTGAGCCCCAGGAGCTTCAGCGAGGCGTTGACGCCATTGGGCAGTCGCACCTCGGTGGTCTTCTGCGCGTCCAGCTCGAGCGTCTCGAGGGAGAGCCGCTTGAAGGAGGTGAAGTTGAAGTTCTGCTTCTGGAACGTCTCCTTCATCTTGTTCAGCTCGGCCGGCTCCACCGCGTCGCCCTTGTTGGAGGCGAGCACCACCTCCACCTGGATCTTCAGCTTCTGCTCCTCCTGGGCGTAGGAGCGCTGGGGCACCAGCACCAGGCCCAGCATGAGCAGCGACAGCAACGCGGTGACGTGCATCCTCACAGAGCACCTCCCTTTTGAGCCGGTGGCTCTTGCAGGCCCGGATTCTGCGGGCGAACGGGGTTCTTCAGCGCCGGCGAGTCCATCTCCAGCTCGTCGCTCTGGGCCTCATCCCTGGCAGCCTCGTTCTGATCCACCAGCCAGATGATGGCGCCGCCGTTCTCCGTCTCCATCACCACGGGGGCCACCTTGGCGGGCTCGTAGCTGCGCACCGACTTCACCGTCATGCGCTCGGCGCCGTAGCCCACCGGGGCGTTGTCGCGCAGCAGCAGGGGCACGGCCACCAGCATCAGCACCGCGGCGGTGGCCAGCGAGGAGAGCATCGCCGTGCGCTGGTAGAGGAACATCTCCGAGAGGCTCAGCTTCAAGCGCTCCAGCAGGGGCGGCCGCTCCGGGGTGACGCGCGCCATCACCTTCTGGGCGAAGTCCTTGAAGTCCACCTCATCCACGGCCATCTCGAGGCCGACCCGCATCAGCCCGGACTCGGCCCGGAGGTCCGCCGTGCGGCCCGTACACGCCTTGCAGGCGGTCAGGTGACGCTCGACGTTGACCCGTTCGGTCGGGGTCAGCTCCCCGTCGATGTAGGGGGAGAGGAGCGGAACGAACCGCTCGCACGCAGGATTTCCGGCCATGTCTTCACCCTGGGAGGTTGCGACTGCCCCTGTGTGACGGGAGCGGGCATTCGATATTCCAAGCCCACCTACTCATTGCCCACCCCGCTCTTGGCCTCGTCCAACTCCAGGTATTGGCTCAGGATTTTCTGAACCTTGGCCCGGGCGTGGAACAGCCGGCTCATCACCGTGCCCTTGGGAATGTCCAGGGTACGAGACAGGTCCTCGTAGGACATTCCCTCGATCTCGCGGAGCAGGAGGATGGCGCGGTGCTTCTCGGGCACGGCGGCCAGCGCCTCCTGAATCTTCTCGGCCAGCTCGCGCCTCAGCGCGCTCTTCTGGGGGTTGGTGCCCAGGCGGCTGCCCAGCGCGCCAATGTTGGCCTCGGACACATCCATGGGCATCGTCTCGTCGAACTCGACCGCCTCGCCGCCGGCGCCCTGGCGCTTGCGGATGATGTCGATGCAGATGTTGACGGTGATGCGGTAGAGCCACGTGTAGAACGAGGCGTCACCCTTGAAGTGGTCCAAGTACTTGTAGACCTTGACGAACGCCTCCTGGGAGACGTCCATCGCCTCCTCCTTGTCCTTGAGCATTCCGAGCGCAACGGCATACACCTTGCGCTGGTAGCGCTCGACGAGGAGCTTGAAGGCGCGCTGGTCTCCGTCGCGGACGCGCTTGACGAGTGTGAGATCGTCGGTGGCCAAGAGGCCCGGACCCTAACACAAGCCCGCGAAATCCCAAGAAGTCCCGCCGGCCCTAGAGCGCCACCAGCATGATGCCCACCAACATCAGCCCCACGAAGGCCAACATGGCCGCGAAGGCGATCTGGTTCCACTTCTCCTTTTCAATGGCGCTGTCCTCGGGGGACTCGCCACGGAAGCGGTGGAGGACGTTCCAGATCATGTTGCCGCCCAGCCTCTTGGCGTCGCCCGACAGGCGCTGAGGCGTGGGGTCCTCCTCGGCGCGCCGCTGCTCTCCGTTGAGGGGCACCATCACCGGCCGCGGACTGTCGGCCGTCTGGGGGGAGACGCGGAGGAACTCCGAGTGCCCCTCCACCCGCTCCAGCGGCGCTCGCTCGGCTGCCTGGGCGAAGGCGCTCTCCTTGGCCTCCTGGCCCTGCGGGCGGGGCTTCTGCTCCTCGGGCTTGCGGGTGGGGGCTTCCTGCGGCTGCGCCGACTCCGAGAGGAGGACTTCCGGGGGCGGCTCCAGCTCCACCTGCTCGGCGCGCTGCTGGGCCTCCTCGGGGTGCGCGGACTCGAGCACCCACCTGGCGGCCTTCAGCCCGTCGCTGCCGGTGTGCGCGTCGCGCAGCTCGGCGAAGCCCTGCTCCTTGAGGGCCCTGTCGAAGGCCTCCTGCGCCTCGCTCGTGGGCGGGTGGGCGGCGGCGGCCTCCGCGTAGGCGGCAAAGAAGGTCCACAGGCGCATGGCCCGCTCGGTGGAGGGCAGATCCGAGGGCCGCACCTGCTGGTGCAGCAGGGCCGCGTCCGAGGCGAAGCGCTGGGCCACGCCCTCCTGGTCCGGCAGCTTCTCCAGCCCCCGAGGCACCAGCTCCTTCACCGGAATCACTGGCCCCTTCACGGGGCCCTGGCCCAACGCGGGCCGGGTGCCCGTCGTCGGAGGCTGCTGGCCGAAGCCATCCTTCTCCGGAGGCTTGGCCGGGCCCCGGGGCTCGCCCGGACGGCCCGGGCGCAGCTCCTTGCCACCCTTGCCTCCTCCTACTTCCCGGCCGGGGAGTGTCTCTCCGGCCTCGTCGGCGGGTCCCTTGCCTCCGGGACCTTCGGGCATCCGGGTCAGGCGGGTGCCACCACCTCGACCGATGGGCGTATCCATGGGTGTCACCGTACGGCCCTCTCCGGGCTCGATGGAAGTGGGGGGGGTGGGCACCTCTCGGGTGGCCCTGCCGCCCCGCGTCATCTTCGGGGGCTCCGGCACCTCCACCCTCGGCATGACCAGCGTCGCCGTGGCGGTGGAGGCCCGGGTGCCGCGCTCCTGGGTCAGGGCGTCGGCGAAGGTGGCGGGCTTGCGGGGCGGCTCGGCCGGCAGCGAGGGCCGGCTGCCCGTCGTCCGTGAGGGCCGCTCCGGCTCGGCGGGGAGGCCTGGCCGACTGCCCGTACTCGGCGTCGGGGTGGAGGGCCGCTCGTCGGAGAGCGCGGGGCGGGTGCCCGTCCGGGTGCGCCCTCCCAGCGCCGGGCGCTCTCCCGTCCGGCCACGGCTGGGGAGCTCCTCGCCCGGCTCGGACGTCTCCGGAGAGCTTCCCCAGTCGACGGGCTCGGAGTCGCCGCCCTCGCGAGGCGCTCGGCCGACACGGGGGTGCTCGCCCGTCGGAGCGGGACCCACGCGAGTCCCCTCCCCCGACCAGTCGCGCCTTCTCCGGCCGCCGATGTCGCCTACATGCCCCATCTTCTCGAATTCTCGCCCGGGGGCCGGGCGAGTTGCGAGGGGGGCACCCTTATTCGTCCTCCCGCTCCACCTGGATCGGAGAGGTCATGCCATTGGCGTCCAGCGTCACGCTGTAGACGGAATTCTGCCCATCCCCGTCGCGGTCCCCACGCGCGTAGCAGATCACCTCGGGCTCCCCCACCGGATCCTCCCGCACCTCCACCTGGTACTGGAGGCGCACCGCCGTGCCCGGCGCGAAGCCCAGCTTCTCGAAGGCCTCGTCATGCGGAAAGGGCACCGCCTGGCCTCCCCGGGGCACTTCACGGGGCGTGGGGCCCGCGACGAGGAAGACGCCGTTCTCGGCGCGGTACATCTGCACCGCGTCGCACAGGGCGATGACGTTGACGCGCGCCTCGTCCCCGAGCGCCACGTTCTGGGCGGCATCCACACGAAAGGCGCTGTCCGAGGCCGGGGGAACCTGCCGCACCCGCCACCAGAAGACGAGCGCGCCACCGGCCATCACGAGCAGGGGCAGCCCCACCAGCACCGCGAGGACGAGGGCCACCACCTTCCCCGTGCTCAAGCGCGGTGCCGGCGTCACCAGTTCCTGGCCGCAC
This sequence comes from Hyalangium ruber, assembly GCF_034259325.1. NCBI lineage: Bacteria > Pseudomonadati > Myxococcota > Myxococcia > Myxococcales > Archangiaceae > Hyalangium > Hyalangium rubrum. The sequence goes on from NZ_JAXIVS010000004.1 coordinate 757,686, forward strand.
GAGCAGGGGAAGCGCTCGCCCCGCTTGCGGCCCGTGAGTTCGTGCGTGGCACCGCAGCGTGGGCAGATCAGCGAGCGCATAGGACCCCTACCCTCCCTGCCCGCCTTCGGCCCAGTCGCGCGGCTGGCGCAGCACCTCCACCAACCGTGCTTCCCAGGAGCCCGGCTCCGGGTGGTGGTCGTAGCGCCAGCGCGCCTGGGGCGGCAGCGACATGAGGATCGACTCGGTGCGCCCGCGCGTCTCCAGCCCGAACGTGGTGCCCCGGTCGTACACGAGGTTGAACTCCACGTAGCGCCCGCGGCGAACCTCCTGCCAGAAGCGCTGCTCGGGCGTGTACGGCGTGTCCTTGCGCCGCTCCAGGATGGGCAGGTACGCGGGCAGGAACGCGCGCCCCGCGTCCATCACGAACGCCAGCTCGCGCTCCAGCTCCCCGCCCACATCCTCGAAGAAGATGCCGCCCACGCCCCGCGTCTCCTCGCGGTGGCGCAGGTAGAAGTACTTGTCACACGTGGCCTTGAAGCGCGGGTAGTACGCCGGGTCGTGCTTGTCGCACGCGGCCTTCAGCGTGCGGTGGAAGTGCGCCGCGTCCTCCTCATAGAGGTAATACGGCGTCAGGTCCGCCCCGCCGCCAAACCACGCCTTGCCACCCTGGTGGATGAAGCGGAAGTTGGCATGCACCGTGGGCGCGTGGGGGTTTCGCGGGTGGAGCACCAGCGACAGCCCGCCGGCCCAGAAGTTGCGCCCCTGGCCCTGGAGCCGCTTGGCGAAGGCCTCCTCCAGCTCGCCGAACACCACCGAGGTGCTCACCCCGGCCTTCTCCAGCACCGCGCCCTCTTCCAGCACCCGCGTGCGCCCGCCGCCACCGCCCGGCCGCTGCCACGGGTCCTCCCGGAAGCGCGCCTGGCCGTCCAGCTTCTCCAGCGCGCCGCAAATCTCATCCTGGAGCTGCTGGATGAAGTCCGCCATCCGCCGTTTCAGTCCCTCCACCTGCTCCAGATCCACCGTCATTCTCCTGCATAGGGCGCCGCGGGCGCCTCGAAGTCCAGGGGAGGCACCGCCGGGGCCAGGTTCCCCGCCGCGTCGAAGACCTCCACGCGCGCCCGGTAGCTCTTGCCGTCCTCGAAGGCGAAGGCCCCGCTGCACGGCTCGTGGCCCAGCAGGGCCGAGCCATTCACCACCGGCAGCACATAGTGCTGCGCCGGCGCCCCCGAACGCTTCCGCGCCAGCGTCACCACCATGTACATGGGGCTCTCCTCCCGCGCGGCCAGGGTCAACCTCACGTAACGGGTAATGCCCTCGGGCGTCTTCCGGAAGAGGCCCTCGGAGACAGAGGGACGCTTGCTCCAGGACGGCGCCGTCTTGTCGGCTCCCTTGCCCGAGCGCCACTCAGGCAGCGCCGCGCCCACCCCGTTGAGCAGCACCACCCCCGGCAGCGCGTCATCCAAGCGCAGCGTGTAGAGCTTGTCGGGCAGCAGCGGCTCGTCGAGCTTGAGGACGACGGTGACGCGTCCCAGCTCGCTCGTCCACCCACGCTGGGCCTTGGCGCGTACTTCGTGGCCATTGGTCTGCAGGCGCATCACCTTGCCCGGCAGATCCGCCACCGCCCCGCGCGCCGTGCCGATGCCTTCCAGCAGCAGGCGGGTGTTGGTGGGGACGGTGGCACCGGGACGGGGAAACACCTGCACTCCGTCCCCCAGGCAGCGCGCCGAGGCGGCCCGGGCCAGAAACAGCACGCAGAGGAGCAGGAATCGGTACACGGGACCCCCAAGTCTGCGCCGGGCCGCGCCCCGAGGCCAGCCCCATGACGTCAAGAAGACGTGAAATGGACGGGCGGCGAACCAACGCCCACTTATGGCGCTTCACTCCAATAACAGGGGCCACGCCGCTTGCAGGCGCGGCTCCACGTGCTGGCGCAGGCCCCGCAGCCACCGGTGGCAGTTGTTCCGAGGACCCCGCAGGAGCTCCGGGGTTAGCGAGGGCAGGGGCCATGGCGCGCCGGTCAGCATCTCCAGCGCCCAGGCCAGGCTGATCAACGCCGGAGGCGGCAGCGCGCCGGAGAGCCGCAGGGTGGCGTTGCGCTCGAAGTCCGGATCCACCAGCAGCGCGGCCACCACGAGCTGGGGATGAACCTGGCTGTTTCCGTCGATGCGCCTCCAGAGCGCCGGCAGGGTGTGCTCGTTCGCCCCGCCCAGCACCAGGGCCGTGGCCGCCACGAGGTGGCACTGCCAGTAACCCTCCCGCAGCAGCGCGATGAGTTCCCGGGCCGGCTCGGGGCTCGCCTCCAGCCCCGCCTCCACGTGCAGCAGCGCCCAGTTCCTCCGCTCCAACGTGCGCAGCTCGTGCAGCGGCAGCTCCAGGGCATCGCGGAACGTCGGGAACCCCTGCCGCTCGCCGAGCTCGGCCAGCCCGGAGACATAGGTGCGCGGCCGGCCTCGGCGGACGCAGGCCACGCACGCGTCCTCCAGGTCGCAGAAGCGCAGGTCCGCCTCCTCGAGGTTCGCCAGGCGCAGGTCCGCGCGCTTCAAAGTCGCCGCGTTCAGGTGCGCACCCCGCAGCCACGCCCGGCGAAAGGAGCCCCCGGTCAGGTTCGCGGCCGTGAGCACCGCGCCCTCTAGCGAGGCATCGTCCCACCGGGTCTCCAGCGCGACGCAGGCCCGCAGGCTCGCGCCATCCAGGGCCGTCCAGCGGAGCGAGGCCCCCGAGAGCGTCGCCAGCTCCAGGCTCGCGCCCGACAGGTCCGCTTCATCCAGGGTGGCGCCCTCGAGCCGCGCCTGGACCAACTCCGCTCCCGGGAGCTGATACCCGCTCAGGTCGATGCCCCGAAGGTCCCCCAGGTTGTCTCCCAGCTCGGCGCTGCCCGGGAAGCCCCGGAGCACCTCGCGCCATGCCCCCTTCAGTCCCAAGGTCAGGAGCCGCTCGCGCCGCCGCTGGCCGTCCGGTGTCATCCAGCGAGAGACGCGCTCGCCGGGAGCCAGGCTCACCAGCGCATCTCCAGATCGAACCCCTGGGGCTCGCGCAGCGTCACCGCCACCGTGGGCGACACGCCCGTCTTGCGCAGGCCCTCCTCGAACAGGCCCGCCATGAAGTCCGGCTTGGCGTCCGGATCGTTCCGGTAGGACACCCGGTAGCCCTTGTCCCCGAGCTTCTCCACCCGCACCTCGTACTCGAAGGTGTCCAGCTTGCTCAGGCTGGGGATGCGCATCACGAATCGGTCCGGCCCCAAGAGCGGCAGGCTCACGTCCACCACCTTGCCCACCAACGTCCGGGAGAACCCGAACGCCAGCTGCCGCCCCATCTGCCGGTACGCGTCCTCCCGCCCCAGGTGGGGGAAGCGCTGCTTCCATGCCACCTCGAGCGCCTCGTTCCACACTTCAATGGGGTAGCTGGGCTGGAGGCGCCGCACGTCCACACCCACGGTGCGCAGCGCGTCGGCGAATCCACCCTCGGCGCCCAACGCCCGCACGAAGAGTCCCTCGAAGAACGAGCCCTGCGTGACGCGGCCGGACAAAGGTGCGGTCATGGGCGGGGCCTCAGTGCCTGCGGTCATCCTCTCGCAGGAGAATGGTGCCATGCTTCGCCTCGTAGCGGGCGAGGTTCTCCTGCATGGCCAGCAGCAGCTTCTTCATGTGCTGCGGGCTGGTGATGATGCGCGAATGCACCTTGGCCCGGTTCTGCTGGGGGAAGACGTAGAGGAAGTCCAGGGTGAACTCGGTGTCGGTGTGGTCCACCATCGCCATGTTCGCGTACTGGCCCAGGGCCACCTCTTCGTCGAGTTGTATCTGAAAGGGGGGACTCGGCGGCTTGGGAGTGTCCGACATAATGCAGTGGGAATATCGCTCTGGCGTTATCGTGACTAGCGTTCCTTGGTGAGCACGCACGCGGCGGCCTGGATGGATCCCTGGAAGACAGCCCCTTTCGAGCTGGGACACGGCGATGATGCCTGTTTGCTGCTGCACGGTTTCACCGGCAGCCCGTGGGACATCCGCCCCCTGGGGGAGGCCCTGGCCGCGCGCGGGCTGCATGTGAAGGCTCCCCGGCTGCCGGGCCATGGCACCACCCCCGAGGCGCTGCTGGAGGTGAGCCACCGCCATTGGCAGGAGTCCGCGCAGGAGGCGCTGTACTCGCTGCGGGGCTACCGGAACGTGTTCGTCGCGGGCCTGTCCATGGGCGCGCTGCTGGGCCTGCACCTCGCGGCACGGCAGCCCGAGTTGGTGCGCGGGTTGGTGCTCATCGCCCCGGCGGCGCGCTTCAAGGGGCCGACGATGGCGCTGCTCAAGCGCCTGCGGCACACCGGGCTCCTGGAGCGGGTGAAGCCCTGGGTCCACAAGACGGGCACGGACCTGAGCGATCCGGTGGCGCTGGCCGAGGCCCCCATCCTCTCCGCCTTCCCCAGCGCGCGCCTCAATGACTTGTGGACGCTGCAGGCACAGGCGGTCGAGAACGCGCCCCTGGTGCGCTGCCCCACCCTCGTAGTGGTCGCCGAGCAGGACCATGTGGTGGATCCGGAGGGGGGGCGCTGGCTGGCCTCCCAGCTCACGCAGTCCCCGGACGTCCGGGTGCTGTCGCTCCACGAGGGCTACCACATCATCCCCCGGGACAAGGGCGGGCCGCGCATGGCCGCCGAGGTGGGGGACTTCCTGGAGCCCTTGCGCGAGTGGGGCATCGAGGCGCGGGCCGTCCACTGACGCCAGACGCAACAAGGAGCCTCGTCGGTCATCCGTGGATGTGCCAGCGTCTGGCGCCTCATGTCCTCCTCTCCGTCGCCGCCCCTCGTCGAACTGCACGACGTCACCAAGGCCTACACCGAGGGAGATGCCGTGCGCGAGGTGCTCACCGGCGCCACCCTCACCCTGCGCCGGGGCGAGTTCGTGGTGCTGCTGGGCCGCAGTGGCTCCGGCAAGTCCACCCTTCTCAACCTCATCAGCGGGATTGATCTGCCCACGCGCGGCTCGGTGCGGGTGGAGGGCCGCGAGCTCGACAAGCTGAGCGAGCGCGAGCGCACGCTGCTGCGCCGTGAGCGCGTGGGCTTCGTCTTCCAGGCCTTCAACCTGCTGCCCACGCTGACGGTGGAGGAGAACGTGCGGCTGCCCCTGGAGCTCACGGGGAAGAGCGGCGCGGCGGCGGACGCACGGGTGCGGGAGCTGCTCGGCAAGGTGGGGCTGGGCAGCCGCGAGCAGAGCTTCCCGGACCGCCTCTCCGGGGGCGAGCAGCAGCGTGTGGCGGTGGCTCGGGCCCTGGCGCACGCGCCGCCCCTGCTGCTGGCGGACGAGCCGACGGGCAACCTCGATGAACAGACAGGACGGCAGGTGCTGGAGCTGCTGGAGGGGCTCATCCGCCGCGACAACGCCTGTGCCTTCGTGGTGTCGCATGATCCGGGGCTCGCGGCGCGCGCGGACCGGGCCTTCGTGCTGGAGGCGGGCCGGCTCATCGAGCGGCAGGTGCGGACATGAGCCGCCGCCTGCTGGTGCGCGCCAGCCTGCGCCACCTGGGCGGCCACCCGTGGCTCACCGCGCTGTCGCTGCTGGGCATCGCCCTGGGCGTGGCGGTGGTGGTGTCCATCGACCTGGCGAGCGGCAGCGCCCTTCGGGCCTTCGAGCGGTCCACCGAGACGGTGACGGGCCGGGCCACGCACCAGCTCGTGGGGGGGCCCCAGGGCCTGCCCGACTCCTTATATAGGGACTTGCGGCTGCGCCCCGGCGCGCCGGTGTCCGCCCCCGTGGTGGAAGGCCACGTGCGCGCCACTCGGGGAGACCGCAGGCCCCTCACCGTGCTCGGCGTGGATCCGTTCGCCGAGGCTCCCTTCCGCCCCTATGCGCAGGGCGGGGCCTCGGGACAGGCGTCAGCGCTGCTCACCGAGCCCGGCACGGTCATTCTTCCCTCCGCCACGGCGCGCCTGCTCGGCGTCAAGGTCGGGGACTTCTTCGAGGTGCGGGTCGGAGGCCTGACGCGGCGGCTCCGGGTGGTGTCCCTCATCACGCCTCCGGACGAGCGCACCGCCCGGGCGATGGAGGGGCTGCTGCTCACGGACATCTCCACCGCCCAGGAGGTGCTGGGCCGGCCCGGACGGCTGTCGCGCATCGACCTGAAGCTTGATGACGAGGCGGCGCTGGCCCGGCTCCAGGAGGGGCTCCCGGTGGGTGTGCAGGTGGTGCGCTCCGCCACCCGGGGTGGAACTGTGGATCAGATGACGCGGGCCTTCCGCACCAACCTCACCGCGCTGTCGATGCTGGCGCTCGTGGTGGGGATGTTCCTCATCTACAACACGATGACCTTCTCGGTGGTGCAGCGGCGCGGGCTGCTGGGACGGCTGCGCGCGCTCGGTGTCACCCGGGGCGAGCTGTTCGCGCTGGTGCTGGGCGAGGCCGCGCTGCTGGGAGCGGTGGGCACGGCCGCGGGCCTGCTGCTCGGCGTGCTGCTGGGGCGCGGGCTCGTCGGGCTCGTCACGCAGACGCTCAATGACCTGTACTTCGTCGTCAGCGTGCGGCGCCTGTCCCTGGAGCCGCTAACCCTCGCCAAGGGCGTGCTGCTCGGCCTGGGGGCCACGCTGAGCGCCGCGCTCGTGCCCGCGTGGGAGGCCGCGCGCTCGGCCCCCGTCACCACCATGCGCCGCTCCACGCTGGAGGATGTGTCCCGGAGCCGGGCGCCGAAGCTCGCGCTCTTGGGATTGCTCGTGCTGGGGCTCGGCGTGGGGTTGCTGCTACTGCCCACGCGCGCGCTGCCGCCGGCTTATGGCGGACTCTTTGGCGTGCTGCTCGGCACCGCGCTGCTGGTGCCCTGGACGACGGAGCGGCTGTCGCTGCTGGCGGCAAAGCCGTTGGGCGCGGCGTTCGGGCTGCTCGGGCGCATGGCCGCGCGCGGGGTGCGAGCCAGCCTCAGCCGCACGGCCGTGGCCCTCGCGGCGCTGATGGTCGCCGTGGCCACCACCGTGGGCGTGGGCCTCATGGTCGCCAGCTTCCGCGGCACCGTGGCGACGTGGCTGGAGTCCTCGCTGTTGGCGGATGTCTTCGTCTCTCCGCCCTCGCTCCTCGCCCGGCGGGGGGACTCCACCTTCGTCCCGGGCCTCGTCGAGCGCCTCAGCGCCACCCCGGGCGTGGCCTCCTTCTCCACCGTCCACGTGGTGAAGGTGAGCGTGGACGAGGTCCCCACGGACCTGATCGCCGTGGCCTTCCCTCCGAATGGCCCGCGCCCATACCGCTTCAAGGAGGGAACGCCCGACACCGTATGGCGGGAGATGGAGGCGCCCGACGCCCTCCTCGTCTCCGAGCCCTTCAGCTTCCACCGGAACGTCCGCCGGGGAGACACGGTGCGCCTGGCCACGGACCACGGCCCGCGCGACTTCCGCGTGGTGGGGGTGTACTTCGACTATGGCTCGGACGTCGGCACGGTGCTCCTGCCTCGGGAGACGTACAACCAGCACTTCGAGGACCGGGCCGTGAGCGGACTGGCCCTCTATGCCGCGCCCGGGCAGGACGTGGATGCGCTGGTGGCCCGGGTGCTCGAGCGCGCGGGAGATACCCAGACCCTGAACGTCCGCCCCAACCGCGCGCTGCGCGAGGGCTCGCTGGAGGTGTTCGACCGCACCTTCACCATCACCCAGGTGCTGCGGCTGCTCGCCATCGGCGTGGCCTTCATCGGGGTGCTCAGCGCGCTGATGGCCTTGCAGTTGGAGCGCGCGCGGGAGTTCGCCGTGCTGCGCGCCACGGGGCTGACGCCCGGCCAGCTCTGGGGCCTCGTCTCGCTCCAGACAGGACTGCTGGGGCTGCTGGCGGGCCTCTTCGCCGTGCCCCTGGGCGTGGGGCTCGCCGCCATCCTCGTCTACGTCATCAACCAGCGCTCCTTCGGGTGGACGATGCAGCTCGCGCTCACGCCTGGAATCCTGGTGCAGGCGCTGGCGCTGTCCCTGGTCGCCGCCGCGCTCGCGGGCCTGTACCCGGCGTGGCGCATGGCGCGCGCGAACCCCGCCAACGCGCTGCGGGAGGAGTGACGGATGCGGAGCGGCAAGGGGCTCGTGCTCGGAGTGGCGCTGGTGGTGGCGGGGCTCGCCGTGGGCGCCTTCCTCGTCACGCGCGAGGTGGCACCTCCTCCGGAGGCGACGCTCTCGGTGTCGGCGGCGATGCGAGATTCGGAGGCAAACAGCCAGGGCTTCGCGCGGGCCCTGGAGCCTCGCGAGTTCCGCTTCCCCGAGGACCATGGGCCGCACCCGGAGTTCCGCACCGAGTGGTGGTACTGGACGGGCAACCTGGAGACGGCGGACGGGCACGCCTTCGGCTACCAGTTCACGGTGTTCCGCAGCGCGCTGGCGCCCCGTGCGGCCCAGCGGGATTCCGAGTGGGGCTCGAACCAGCTCTACATGGTCCACTTCGCGCTGTCGGACATCGGCGGTGGGCGCTTCCACGCCTTCGAGCGCTTCAGCCGGGAGGCGCTGGGGCTCGCGGGAGCGCAGGCACAGCCCTTCCGGGTCTGGCTGGAGCGCTGGGAGGCCTCCGCCGTGGGCGAGGGCCTGTTCCCCATGCGGCTCACCGCCGAGGCGGAGGGCGTCACGCTGTCGCTCACCCTGGAGGAGGGCAAGCCGCTCGTACACCAGGGGAACCGAGGCCTGAGCCAGAAGGGCCCCCAGCCGGGAGACGCCTCCTATTACTACTCGTTCACGCGGATGCCCTCGCGCGGGACGGTGACGGTGGAGGGGCGCACGCACGAGGTGACGGGCCTGAGCTGGATGGACCGCGAGTGGAGCACCAGCGCGCTGGGCGAGGGCCAGGTGGGCTGGGACTGGTTCGCGTTCCAGCTCTCGGATGGGAGCGAGCTCATGTACGGCCAGCTGCGCCGCACGGATGGCTCCGTGGATCCGTTCAGCGTGGGGACGTTCGTCCCGCCTCAGGGTGCGCCGGTGCGCGTGCCACGGGACGAGGTGCGCCTGGAGGTGCTGGACACGTGGCACAGCCCGCGCGGAGGCACCGAGTATCCGGCGCGCTGGCGGCTCTCCGTGCCCGCGCGGCAGCTCTCCCTGGACATCACCCCGGCCCAGGCGGACCAGGAGCTGCCGTTGAGCATCCGGTACTGGGAGGGCGCCGTGCGTCTTCAGGGCACGAGCGCCGGTCAGCCCGTGACCGGGCGTGGCTACGTGGAGCTCACCGGCTACGGGGACACCCCCGGGCAGGTTCGCTGAAGGCTCACCGGACCGAGACGAGCTGGGCGCCACACCACTGGCACACCTCGTTGGTGACGCCCTCCTTGTCATCGACGACCGAGGAGCACTGGGTGCAGCGCAGCTTGCCGATGACGCGTCCGGAGCCCGCCTGCTCGGGCTGGAGGTGCAGCAGCTCGCGCACCTCCTTCTCCTGGAGCAGCGCCTTGCCCGCGTCCCCGGTGTCGCCGACGAACTGCACCAGCTTCTCGATGACCTTGCGCTGCAGGCGCACCTGCCCAGAGAGCTCCGCGAGGTCGCGCTGCGCGTCGCGGAGGGCGCTCTGGAGGCCCTCCACGTTCATCCGGGTGCGAGCATCACGGTCGTCATTGAACATTCACGCCTCACGGAGCCGGGGGTAGTCCCCATCATCCTACAAGAAGAGCCACCGGTACCCCGCCTGCTCCCTGAACGAACAGGCACTCGGGGAGGCGCAAGGCCCCGGGAAGGGCTGTCCCGCCCCGGTCCGCGCTTCACCTTGAAGGACAGTCCCCCGCGAGACTCCTCGCGGACCCGGGCGCTTTCACCCTTCACAGGAGCGACATCATGTCCATTCTCGGCAATCTCCTCGGCATGTCTCGGCGTCGCAGCTATGGCGGCAACATGTGGAGTCGCAGCGGCTACGGGAGAGGCCGCGGCAGCTTCTACGGTGGTGGCTTCAGCCGGAGCCGAGCGCCTGGCATCTTCGGAGGCTCGCTCGGCCGCATGGCGATGGGAGGCGTCGCCGCCATGCTCACCCGCAGCTTCCTCAGCCGGCGCCATCGCTACGACTAGCGCCCGGCCTTCCCCTACAACGGGTCCTGGATGAGCCGCAGGTGCGCGTGCAACGTCTCGGTGCGCAGGTAGAGGAACTGCGCATCGCCAAAGGACAGCGCATCTCCGTCGTTGAGCTGCACCTCCTGCTGCGCGCCCAGGAGCACCGCGTTGACATAGGTGCCGTTCATCGAGCCCATGTCGCGCACCGAGCAGGCCCCGTCCGGCTCGCTCCAGCGCAGCCTCGCGTGGAGCTTGGACACGGACGGGTCCTTCACCACCAGCAGGCAGGTGTCCATCCGCCCCACGGTGAACTCCTCCCCGTTGGTGCGGGGGTGGAGCAGGTGGACCTCCAGGTGCTGGAACCCTTGAAGCATCGTCAGCAGCCGCTCCACCAGCCGGGAGCGGTGCGCCATCACCACCGTGCGCGCGTGTCCCAGTTGGCGGGCGACCTGCTGGAAGACGGGCTCGGGCGGCTGTTGGATGAGCGCCACCGGCCCCGAGGCAGCACGGAAGGCTTCGAGGGGGGCATCGGCGAACGGGCGGAGCTGCTGCACTGACGGCATACCGAGACCCAGGTTACCCCGCTTGAAGCCCTCTGCCCACCCCCATGGGTCGGGTAAGGTCTCCCCATCCGGCGACCGCCGGGGAGGGACATATGGCAAAGGCGAAGCACGTCCTGGCACTCGACCAGGGCACCACCGGCACGCACGTCACCATCCTCGATGCCAGACTCCAGGTGGCGGGCCGCGCCTACCGCGAGTTCACCCAGCACTTCCCCAAGCCCTCCTGGGTGGAGCACGACCTGGAGGAGATCTGGGCCTCCAGCGAGTACTGCATCGCCCGGGCGCTCAAGGACGCGGGGCTCAAGGGCACCGACATCGCCGCGGTGGGCATCACCAACCAGCGCGAGACGACGGGCCTGTGGATGCGCGGCACGGGCAAGCCCCTGGGCCGCGCCATCGTCTGGCAGGACCGGCGCACCGCCGACATCTGCCAGCAGCTCAAGGCCAAGGGCCTGGAGAACCGCGTGCGCGAGGTGACGGGGCTGGTGCTGGACCCGTACTTCTCCGGCACCAAGCTCACGTGGATGTTCGAGCACCTCAAGGGCGCCCGCGCCCGCGCGGAGAAGGGGGATGTGTGCTTCGGCACCATCGACACCTGGCTCGTCTACAAGCTCACCGGCGGCCAGGCCCACGTCACCGACGTGTCCAACGCCAGCCGCACGCTGCTGATGGACCTGCGCACCCTGCTCTGGGACGACGAGCTGCGCTCGCTGCTGGGCGTGCCGGCCGCGTGCCTGCCGCAGATTCGCGGCTCGGCGGAGGTGTATGGCACTACGCGGGGGCTCAAGAGCCTGCCGGATGGCATCCCCGTCTCGGGCATGGCGGGAGACCAGCAGGCCGCCCTCTTCGGGCAGGCGTGCTTCGAGCCTGGCGAGTCCAAGTGTACCTACGGCACCGGCGCCTTCCTGCTGATGAACACGGGCGAAAGCCCGGTGCGCTCCACGGCGGGGCTGCTCACCACCGTGGCGTGGCGCCTGGGCGAGAAGACCACCTACGCGCTGGAGGGCAGCTCCTTCATCGCCGGCGCCGCCGTGCAGTGGCTCCGTGACGGGCTCAAGGTCATCAAGCGTGCCCCGGACATCGAGGCCCTGGCCGAGAGCGTGAAGGACTCCGGGGACGTCGTCTTCGTCCCCGCGCTGGCGGGCCTGGGCGCGCCGCACTGGCGGCCGGAGGCCCGGGGCCTGTTCGCGGGCATCGACCGCTCCACCACGGTGGCGCACCTGGCGCGCGCGGTGCTGGAGGGCATCGCCCTTCAAATCCACGACCTGGCGGATGCGATGCGCCACGACAGCGGCCGGCCCATCCCCGCCTTCAAGGTGGACGGAGGCGCGGCGGCCAACAACCTGCTCATGCAGTACCAGGCCGATGTGCTGAACACCCCCGTGGTGCGCCCGCGCAACCTGGAGACGACGAGCCTGGGCGCGGCCTTCCTCGGCGGCCTGGGCGCCGGAGTCTGGAGCAGCCCGGAGGCCATCCGCGGCGCGTGGAAGGCCGAGCGCACCTTCAAGCCGAAGATGAAGCCCCCGGTGCGCGAGCGGCACCTGGCCAAGTGGAAGCGCGCGGTGGAGCGCGCGTGAGATGAGGCCCGCCCGCGCCCTCCTCTTCCTCGTCGCGCTGCTCGGGCTCCCGGGGTGTTCCGAGGAGTGCCTGGACTGCGACGTGGAGTGTGTCGCTCCGCAGCCCACGGTCCTCTTGAACATGCCGGGGATCCTGATGGCCGGCCAGCCCGCGACGCTGTCCCTGCCGCCCGCCCACCTCGGTGGGTGTGGGAGCGGGAGCCAGGCCTCCTCGGCCACCTCCGAGGTCTACGGCCCGGACGGGGCGCTGGTCCCCAGCGAGCTCACGTTCAGCGGGCCGACCGCGAGCACGCGGCTCCGCTTCACCCCGCCGCAGCCCGGCCCCTACCACCTCCTCATCGCCTTCGCCCCGGTGGGGGGCCTCCAGCAGTTCGATCTCCACGCGGCCGCCGACCGCTCCGCCGAGGCCACCCGCCTCACGCTGCCGTCGACGTGTACCAGCCTCGAGCGCACCCGCCTCGGCACCTGGGCGTGTGGCAGCACCCTCATCCGGGATGGCATGGTCGTGGCGCAGTTCGAGGGCGCCCGACTGGCCGTCGCGGACGACGTGGTGTGGGTGGTGACCGAGACACTGGCCCGGCGCTTCCACGAGACGCCCACGGAGTTCTGGCAGAGCCACTCCGTGGGCTACACCTCTCGCTCCACCGAGTTCCTGCTGGCGACGCCCGACGAGCTGCTGCTCCTGCACGGTTCGGAGCTCATGCAGATCGTCGCCCGGAGCGGGCTGCGCTCTCCCTCGACCGTGGTGCCCTTACCCGCCGCCACGGTCGGCCCCCGCGCCTCTCGCGGAGTCCTGCTGCGCGACGGAGAGCACGTGGCCCTCGTCAGCCGCGCCGAAACGGCCACGGGCACGGACCTCCAGGTGTGCCCGATCCTGCTCGCCCCCAGTGGCCCCGCGCGCCTCCCGACGCAGTGCCAGCTGATCTCCGGCCACGTGGTCGGCTTCGAGCCCTCGGTGTTGTGGACCGCCGATCCGCCCACGCGACTCTCGGGCGGAGGCATCCACCGGTGGACGTGGACGGCGGGCCGGCTCCAGGAGCAGAGCGCGCTGGCCCTGGGCTCGCAGATCCGCCTCGTCGAGACAACGCTCCTGCGCCCCACGGCCGTCCCCGTGGTCAGCTCCGTGCCCTCTGACACCCCGCCCGCGCCCTTCCCCGCCGTGGTGACCTGGTCCGCCGAGCGCCAGCGCCTCTCGCTGGAGCACCTGGACTCCACGCTCCTCGAGCTCTCCGCCTCCCCCTCCTTCTATTGGGGCCGGGGAGCGCCGCCTGCCTCGGGTTCCCAGACGCAGCTGCTCCTCCGACCGTCCAGTCCTTGAGCGTTCCGGGCGCTCGGGGCTTCCCCAGCGGCCCAAGAGGCGCTGAAATCCCGGCACCAACCGCCGCGCCTCACCGGGCCGGATGCGCGGCGGCGGAGTTCCCTCACATGACACCCCTTCGCTTCTGTCTCCTGCCCGTGGCCCTGCTCGGGCTCTCCGGGTGCCCCAGCAACAACTCCTGCTTCATCGGGCTCCCTCCCACGGTGACGAACCAGCCGGGACTGGTCCTGGTCGATGAGCCGGCGCACCTGCGCCTGCCTCCGGCCCTCCAGCCCACTTGCGAGGGGGAGCTGGACGATGGACCCACGCGCCTCTCGGTCGAGGTCTCCGATCCGAACAACCAGCCCGTGGAGAGCCAGGCCTCCCTGGGGCGGCCAGCCACGGGGCTGGCCAGCATCCAGTTCACGCCCCTGGAGCCCGGCCGCCACCACCTCTTCGTCGCCTTCGAGCCGGTGGGCGGCATCCACCAGTTCGAAGTCTACGCCGTCAGGAATCGCTCCACCGAGGCCCCCGCCCACACGCTGTCCAAGCAGTGCAACTCCCTGGAGCGCACCGACCGCGGCGCCTGGGTATGTGACACCGACATCATCCGCGACGGCGTCGTGGAGCAGCGCATGGCCAACTCCCGGCTGCTCGTCGCCGGAGACGTGGTGTGGCGGGTGGATTTCGCGCAGATCCAGCGCTACGTGGACACGGGCACGGAGCTGCGGCTCACCGCCAGCCTGCAGCACACCCTGGGCTCGGCCGAGTTCCTCCTGGGCACCGCCAACGAGCTGGTGTTGCTGTACTTCAATGCCTTGCAGCGCGTCACCTTCGATGGGACGGCGCTGGTCTCCACGGGCTCCACCTCCTTGACTCCGAGCCCGGGCCCCGTCACCTCCCCGGGCCCCCGGGGCGCGCTGCTGCGCAGGGGGGACTGGCTGGGCCTGCTCACCCGGGCCTCCACGGACCCCACCACCGGCGTCCCCCTCAACCTGGTGTGCCCGTACCAGCTCATCGCCGGGCACTTCGTGCGCAACGTCGACCCCTGTGAGACGTTCACCACGACCCTGGTGGGCCTCGAAACCGGGGGCGTGTGGACGGCGGATCCGCGGACCTTCTCGGACACCGAGTTCACCAACCTGCGCTACCTGGAGTGGACGGAGACGGGGCTCGTGGAGCAGGCCTTTCTCCCGCTGGGCTCCAACCTCGCCCTGAACGCGCCGCCGCTCTCCAACCGCCTGTCGGCCGTGCCCAGCCTCCTGTCCAGGAACTCCGCCTTTGGAACCCCCTCCCTCACCGCCGTGCCCGTCTACTCCCCCGAGCGGCACGCCATCTTCCTGGAGTACCTGGGTGAGGAGTTCGAGGAGCCCTTCGCCAGCCCGCGCCTGATCTGGGAGCTCAACGGCACCGGCACGGTGCTGGACATTCGTATCCGGCCGACCACTCCGTGAGTCGAGGAGCCCTCCATGCGCCAACCCCCCTCTCTCCTCCCAGCGCTCCTGTTCCTGCTCGGACTGTGCGCCTGCTCGGAGGAGCCGTGTGTCCCCAACGACTCCACCGGCAGGCCCCCCTTCGGGCTGCTGGTGACGGGCGAACGGGTGGACATCTCCCTCTACCCCTTCGACAACGGCGGGTGCGTTCCCGAGGGTGTCGTCCCCACGCGCTTCACGGCCGAGGTCTCGGGACCGGATGGGCAGCCGGTTCCCAACGAGGCCTTGCTGGGCTCGTCCTCCGGCGTCCCCGCCACGTTGCGGCTCACCCCGGAGACTCCGGGGCGCCACCACATGCTCGTCGCGTTCGAGCCGGTGGGAGGCCTCCAGCAGTTCGACCTCCAGGTCGCGAAGGATCGCACCCGCGAGTCCACGCTGGAGCGCGTGCCCGACGCCTGCCGCACGCTGGAGCGCACGGCCCGTGGCGCATGGCTCTGCGACACCCGGGTCTTCCGAGAGGGAATCACGAAGCAGACGCTGCCCGACGGAAGGCAGGCGGTCTCAGGAGACGTGGTGTGGGTGGTGAACGAACAGGAGACGCGGCGCTATGTGGACCGCGGCGACCAGCTCGAGCTCACGGCCGTGCAGCCTCACTTCGAGGGCCCGCCCAAGGCCCTGCTGGCCACCGACGAAGAGCTGGTGGTGCTGCATAACCAGAGACTCCAGCGCCTGCGCTTCGATGGCACGACGCTGGTGCTCACGGCGTCCACGGACTGGGGAGGCGCGGATCCCAGCTCGGGCGCCACGGCGTCCCTCGGCCTGCTGCTGCGCACCGGGGACCGGCTGGCCGTGATTGGCTACAGGCCCGCGCTTGGAAATCGCCTGAGCCTGTGCGCCTACCAGTTGGAGGCCGACCGCATCGCCCTCACGCAGGAGCCCTGCCAGATACTCTCCGGCTCCTTGATGGGGTTCGAGGGCTCCGTCCTGTGGATGGGAGAGCCCTCTCCGACGACGTCCCTCTTGCTGAGCCTGCACCGCCTGGAGTGGACCGGAAGCCAGTTGGAGCCCCGGGGCTCACTCTTCCTGGACGAGACCCTGCCCCTCATTGTCCAGCGGATGGACAGGACCTCGACCGTCCCCGTCCTGGGGATGGGCTTCCCGCTGCGGGGAATCCCCGCCCGTACCGGGGTGCCGGTGTACTCGCCGGAGCGGGGCGAGGTGTACCTCGAGCACCTGGACGCGGAGAGCATCGAGCCCCAGGCTTCGACGAACCTCTTCTGGAGCAGTGCGCCGAATGGGAGCACGGAGCCGGGCACCCGCATCCGGCTTCGGCCGTCCACCCCATGACGGGTTCGCGCGTTGGGGGCCCCTTCCCGCCCGTCCAGAGGTAAGAAGGGCCCCTATGGCCTACGACCGCACGCTGCTCACCACCGAGGCGCTCCAGACGTTCCTCTCCGAGCACTCCGAATGGAAGCACGAGGGAGGGATGCTCCGCCGCACCTACGAGTTCCCCGCCTTCCTGGAGGGCATCGCCTTCGTGGAGCGCGTGGCGCGAGCGGCGGAGGCGGCCGACCACCACCCGGACATCGACATCCGCTGGCGCAAGGTGACGCTGGCGCTCGTCACGCATGACGCCGGAGGGCTGACGTGGCGGGACACGAAGCTGGCGGCCGAGGCGGACGGGCTCTTCGGCTCGGGAGCGGGCAAGTAACGGGCGCCAGAGGACGTCTCCCCTATGAGAACCCTGGTCCTGCTGACCTTCGCCGCCACGCTCGCCGTGGCCCCGCGCGTCCGAGCGCAAGAGGAGCCCGCGCCGGAACCCCGGCAGGAGCGGCTCTACGTGAGCTCGGGCGTGCTGCAAGGCTCCACGCGAATGGTGGCCATGGGCGGCTCCTTCACGGGCATCGCCGAGGGCACGGCGGGCTTCGCCAGCAACCTGTCGGCGCTGGCGCACCGGGCGCCGGACCTGGACCGGGACTGGGACGTGGGCGTCACCTTCTCCTGGTTGGACCTGCCGCTCTCCAGCCGGCGGGGGCAGGACCTGGACAATGACGGCCTGCCGGACGAGGCGCCGGGCAGCTCGCAGGTGCTCTTCGGGTTGCTGCTCCAGTACAAGCACTATGGCCTGGGGACGTTCCTGCGCAGCCGCACGGTGAGCTACTGCGCCACGGAGGCGTGCCGCGAGGAGGACCACATCTCGGTGGGCGTCACCCAGTCGGCGCTGGCGGGGGCGATGGCCTTCGGGCAGGACGAGTTCATCGTCTCGCTGGGCATCTACTCGGCGCAGGCGACGCTGAAGTACCAGGGGGAGGAGTGGCGCTACGGCGGCACGGGCCTGTCGTTGGACCTGCTGTTCCGGCCGCAGATGCGGCCCTACCGCGTCGGCATCGCGGTGCGGCCGCAGGTGGTGGGCGGCTGGCAGCGCAAGGACGGCCAGGAGCCCGTGCTGGCGGGGCGGCCCATCTACTCGGGCGTGGTGTCACCCGCGCTGCTGTCGATGGGGGTGAGCTACCGCTTCGGAGAGGGCGCCGAGCGCTACAACCGCCTCTCTCCGGCGGCGCGCCGGCAACTGCTGGCCGACGGGGCGCCGAACGTGCCGGCGGAGGGGACTCCGGACGCGCCGGTGGGGACGTTCCTCGTCTCGGGACAGGTGGACTTCATCTCCAGCGTGGAGAACGCGGTGGCGCTGCGCTCGGCGACGACGTTCAACGAACCGGAGGCGGTGGGACGCACGGTGCTCATCCAGCCGCACCTGGGCGCCGAGCACGACACATGGCCGGGCCGCATCCGGACGCGGCTGGGCGTCTTCGTGGAGCCCTCATCCTTCGAGGGGCAGGTGCCCCGGCCGCACCTGACGGGCGGCTTCGAGGTGTTCCTCTTCCGCTACTGGGAGGACTGGGCCATCAGCACCTCGTTCGATGTGGCGCGGCGCTACGCCAACGTGGGCGTGTCGATCGGCTTCTGGAGGTAGCGCCGGGATGCGGACGGCCCTGCTGACAGTGCTGGCGCTGGGAGGGTTCGCGGCCAACTCGCTGCTGTGCCGTGCGGCGCTGGCGGGAGGCGGGCGGCTCATCGACGCGGCGAGCTTCACCTCGGTGCGGCTGCTGTCGGGGGCGCTAGTGCTGGGCGTGCTGCTGCGCCTGCGCGCGGGGCGCTACCAGGGCGGCTCCTGGGGCTCGGCGCTGGCGCTGTTCACGTACGCGGCGGGCTTCTCACTGGCGTACGTGCGCATCCCGGCGGGGGTGGGCGCGCTGCTGCTCTTCGGGTGCGTGCAGACGACGATGCTGGGCACGGGGCTGGTGCGAGGCGAGCGACCCAAGCCCCTGGAGTGGGCGGGGCTGCTGCTGGCGCTCGGAGGGCTGATGGGGCTGACGGCGCCCGGGGCCACGGCGCCGGACTTCACGGGCGCGGCGCTGATGGCGGGGGCGGGGGTGGCGTGGGGCGTCTACTCGCTGCGCGGGCGCGGGAGCACCCATCCGCTGGCGGCCACGGCGCACAACTTCCTGCTCAGCGTGCCGATGGCGTTGGTGCTGTCGGGGGTGAGCGCGGGGATGCAGGGAACCCCGCATATAATGATGCGGGGCGCAGTCCTGGCGGTGGCCTCGGGGGCGCTGGCCTCGGGAGTGGGCTACAGCCTGTGGTACGCGGCGCTGCCGCACCTGACGGCGACGCGCGCGGCCATCGTACAGCTCTCGGTGCCAGTGCTCGCGGCGACGGGCGGAGTGCTGCTGCTCGGAGAGCAGCTCACACCGCGACTGCTGGGCGCGGGCACGGCGCTGCTGTGCGGAGTACTGCTGGCCCTGGCCTCGCGCTGGCGCAAGCCCCCAGCGGCATCCAGGGAGCCAAGATGACGTACGGGATGGGGGCGCGAATCCCACGGTGGGTGGTGCTCCTTACCAGCGGATGGCTCGTAGCCTGTAGCGCGGGAGCCGAGAGCCGTAGAGCCCCGCGCCACTATGCACAAAGCCTGGACTCGGTAACGACCTCCTGCCGCCAGAATCCAGCGCTCTGCACCGCGACGGCGGGCGAAGACGCGGCGGTCCCGATGCCTGCAGCCGCGAGGCTCGCAGCCACTCTTGGGACAAGGGCAGCCGGCGCCCGACACGTTGTCGATGCAGCGCTCAAGGGCCGCCTCGAAGCAGCCTTGAAAGAGTGCGCCGACGACGCCCGCGCGAGTGTGCTCGTCGAGCACATGAACGGCAGGAGCCCGACGTACGAGGAATGCACCGAGACCTTGATGACCCGGCCAGACGGTCAGCCGGTCACACGGGCCATGTGGCTGGGTGAGCAGATGCATCGAGTCGCGCTGCGATGTGTGGAGGAGAAGCTGAACGCATTCATGAGCGGCCGCTTCAGCCTCGAGCCTCGCTACTGGCACAACCCGAAGACACGACAGTTGGAGTGGCTCAGCCCCGAGGAAGTGAAGGCCTTGCTACAGCAGGGACGGGGTGCGGAGTTGAGAGGCTCCATCCAGCCAGATCTTGTCATCCACCTGGGTGATCCGCTCCACGCCCAAGGCATCTATGACTTCAAGTTCGCCTGCATGCACAATGGCAAGGCGGACTGGAGGGAATACCCAGAGGGGCACCCCTATGAATTCTCCTCACAGAAAGAAGTGTACGAGGAGCTCCTGCGGGCCAGGGCGTTCCGCGTCATGCCTCATTGGGGAATCCTTCCATGAATGAGCATGGCCCGAGAGTTCGGGTTTATGCACGGAACGGTGGCCTCCTGGTGCGTGAAGGCCTGAGCTTCAACTTCTACATGCGACGCCCCCATGTGGAGCTGGCGCAAGGCGTCCTCCGCTCACTGGAGTCCTACCTGGATTCAGTAGGTCCCCAAGCCCTGGGCTGGTACGCAACGGATGAAGGGGAGTATCGGCCCCTCGATGCGGCTGGCTGGCAGCTCACTCGGGACAAAGTGCTCCGACGCCGGGGAGCCCTCATCCGTCTGCGGGATGCTTCTCTCACCGACTGCGGATATCGCTTCCTGTACCACGGCAGGCCGCTCGTCGATCTCTCCGGGGAACCGAGCCCAGACGTGGTCTGCGTCGCACGCTTCTGGCTCCCCACGGAGTTCCTGGAGGAGCATGGGGCGGCACGGGTACGTGCTCTGGCGCTGGCATTGGCCGCCCCCCTGCCCTTCTGCTCGGGTCACGCAGGCCTGTCCTTCAACGGCGACCTCGATCTTCCCGGTGTAAAGCGTGAGGTACACCAGCAGAGCCTCCGCTATCCGGGCATGGACCTGCCGGAGGAGGGCTCCATCGGGCTGAGGTTGGGGACCCGGCTCTGGGGGGTGCATTGGCTGACGTTCCTGGGCCAACCCGTGCTGGGGGCATTGGGCGGCGCGGCAGGGTTGAGAGCACGTCTCCATGAGCCTGGTACCACGGTCCAAGAACTGAGCGAGGATCGTGCAGTCGTCACCCTGGGCCCCGGACCAGAGGCTGGGGACACGGAGCAGGGACAGACGCTCCCCGCCTTCCGAGAGCTGGCACGGGTCCTAGAACCCTGGCTCTACCACGAGGAGAAGATCTTCGACCCCGACCTTCTCCCAGACGAGAAGCTTCGCTGGGAACGCCGCTTCCTCGACTGAACTCCCGCCCTACTCCGCGCCGCCCAGGAACGTCGCGAGCTTCTCGTACGCCACCGCCAGCGCGGGGATGGGAGCGCTCTCGTTGGCCTGGTGGGCCTGGGCTGTCTCTCCGGGCCCGTAGTTCACCGCGTCCACGCCCCACTCACCCAAGCGCGCCACGTCCGTCCACGCCTGCTTCGAGGCGGCCGGCAGCCCCGTCACCGCCAGCAGCCGCCGGTACAGCGCATTGTCCGCGCACACCCGCCCGCTCGGCGACAGGTCCGTGAAGGACACCTCCGCCCGTCCCGCCACCAGCGTCCGCACGTCCGCCTGTGCCTGCTCCACCGACTTGCCCGGCGCGAAGCGGTAGTTGAGGTTGAGCTCCAGCGTGTCCGGCACCACGTTGCGCGCCCGGCCGCCGTGAGCCAGCGTCGCGCTCATCACCTCGAAGAAGGGGAAGCCCGCGTGTATTACCTCCACGCGCTGGCGCTCCATGAGCTGCGTCAGCAGCGGCCCCGCCTTGTGGATGGCGTTCTCCCCTTGCCACGGCCGCGCCGAGTGCGCGCTGCGCCCGGAGAACTTCAGCGTCGCATGCAGCGTGCCCACGCACCCCACCTGCACCACCCCGTCCGTCGGCTCCATGGCGATGCCAAAGCGGATGTTCCGCAGCTCGGGACACTTCTCGAACAGCGGCCCCAGCCCGCTCTCCAAGTAGGGGCCCTCCTCCTTCTCATAGAGGATGAGCGCCAGATTCACCGGCAAGGTGTCGAGCGGCAGGTCCTCGGCCAGCGCCATCATCACCGCCAGCCCGCCCTTCATGTCCGAGGCGCCGAGCCCGAAGACACGCTCGCCGTCGATGCGCGCCGGGCCGTCAAGCGGGTGCGCGGGCACGGTGTCCAGGTGTCCCACCAGCGCCACCGTGGGCCGCGAGTCCTCCAGCTTCCCCACCACCAGCGAGTGCCCGACCCGGCACACCTCTTCCCGCCGGAAGCGCTCCCGGGCCCAGCGCTCCACATGATCCGCGAGGGGGCCTTCGTACCCGATGGGGCTGGAGATCTGACACAGCGAGAGGGTGGATTGGGCGAGCCGCGCGGCGAGGGAGGACATGGGAGGCACTCACCATAAACCCTCTGCGTGCCCTCTCCCAGCGGTAGCATGTCTCGTCATTCCCCACCGAGAACCCACTGAATGAGCACCCGCCCCAACCTGCTTTCACCCGAGATCAAAACCAATCCCTACCCAGCATATGCGCGGATGCGTCGCGAGAGCCCTATCTGCCAGGTAGACCCGGGAGGCATGTGGGCCGTCACGCGCTACGACGATGTGATGTATGTGCTGAAGAACCCTCAGCTCTTCTCCTCGCAGGGTTTCCGGATGGCCACCAACCCGCCGTGGCTCGGCGGCAATCCGTTCTCCGAGTCCATGCTCACCATGGACCCGCCCCAGCACGGCCGCCTGCGTACGCTGGTCGCTCGGGCCTTCGGAGCCTCCGCCATGGCCCGGCTGGAGCCCCGCGTGCGGGCCTTCGCCCGGCAGGCCGTGGCCGAGCTGCCCCTGGGGCAGTCGGTGGACCTCATGCCGAGCTACGCCCTGCGCATCCCCGCCTACGTCATCGGCGACCTGATGGGCATCGACCCCTCGATGCACTCGCGGCTCAAGCGGTGGGCGGACCTCATCACTGGCGGCGTCACCACCGTCAAGCCGGACGAGGAGGACCGCAAGCAACTGGCGCGCGATGCCGTGAAGGAGCTGCGGCAATCCTTCGGAGAGTTGGTGGAGCGTCGCCGAAGCGAGCCCGGCGAGGACCTGGTGAGCGACCTGGTGCGCGCCCGCGTGGAGGGCGAGGCCCTGTCGACGGACGAGATCATCGCCTTCATGAGCCTGCTGCTGGTGGGCGGCATCGAGACGGTGGTGAACTTGTTGGCCTTCTCCCTGCTGGTGCTGGTGGAGCACCCGGAGCTTCTCCCTCGGCTGCGCGCGGATCGCTCGCTCATCCCCAGCTTCCTCGAGGAGGTGTTGCGCTTCGAGCCGCCCGCCCAGTCGGGCCCGCGGGTGACCACCCAGGATGTGGAGCTCGGAGGCGTCCGCCTGCCCAAGGGCACGCCCCTGCTGGTGATGATCGGCTCGGCCTGCCATGACGACGCGTACTTCCCGGACGGAGACCGCTTCGACATGGGGCGGCCGACTCCGCAGAACCTCCCCTTTGGCCATGGCGTCCACTTCTGCCTGGGCGCGCAGCTGGCGCGCATGGAAGGGCGCCTCGCGCTGGAGGCGATGCTGGACCGGGTCGGCCGGATGGAGCGGGGCTCCGAGCCGATCATCTGGCACCGCACGCTCGTGGTGCGGGGCATGGCCACGCTGCCGCTCGTGCTGCATCCGGCATGAGCGACAGGCGCGCCCCTACTTCGAGTGCCCGAGCCGCACCAGCCGGCCGGGACGCTCGGGGGTGACGACTCCATCGCGCTGCACGGCCTGGCCAGCGACAAAGGTGGCCAGGTACCCGTCAGCGGTCTGCACGAAGCGCTTGCCTCCGACGGGCAGGTCACGCCGCAGCTCCGGCCGCCGGAGCGCGAGCCGACGCGGATCAATCAGGTTGAGGTCCGCGCGCAACCCAGGAGCGATCGTCCCACGGTCGGACAGCCCCAGGTAGCGGGCATTGCGTGAGGTCATCAGCTCGATCGAGCGCTCCAGCGGGAGCCGCTCACTCCCGCGATCCCGAGACCAGTACGTCAGCAGGAACGTCGAAAAGCTCGCGTCGCACACCGTGCCCACGTGCGCGCCCGCATCGGACAGTCCGGCGAGCACCCGAGGGTGGTCGAGCATGCGCCGCACCACATCGAGCGAGCCCGAGTTGTAGTTGAAGATCGGGAAGTAGATCAGGTTCGAGCCATCTCCCGCGCAGAGGTAGTCATAGAGCACGGCCAGCACCGGCTGCCCGCTGCGCTTCGCGAGCATCAGGAACGAGTCCGCGAGCGTCGGCTCGTAGTTCAGCCGATCGCCCAGCGGGAACATGCGCGCGCTGATCCGCTCGATGCTTCGGAGCAGGATATCCACCAGCGGAGGAATCGGCGTGCCATCCCCCGCCAACCGCTCGGGCTGCTCGGCGAGGATGCGCGCGCGCCGGGCGGGCTCGCGCAGGGCCGCGGCACGCTCCGCCACCGGCAGCGCGGCGAGCTCCTTGTAGCCCGGGAAGCCAATGAAGGGATGGAAGCTGGCATCCAGCCCGAGCAGCACGCCAATGCCGCGCGCGGCGGCCTGCAAGTACAGCGGAAGCCCCCGAGTGACCGCCGCCTCGACGCGCGTCCGCATGGCCTCGTACTGCTCGCCGCCCGGGTCACGCTGCAGCCACGTCATCGACAGCGGCCGACCCGAGGCGCCAGCCAACTGCTCGACCAGGTCGAACTCGGCTCCGAAGCGGCCCGGGTCTCGCAGCAGATCGAAGTCGCTCACGACCTGTACGACGCCGTGCGAGAGCCCCTGGAACGCCTGCGCAAGCCCGACGAGCTCCGCGGCGCTCGCCTCCGAAGCAGGTGTCTCGAGCCCCTCGGCGGTGCGGTGGTTGTCCGTCCGGCCCGTGCTGAAGCCAGCGGCTCCGGCCTCGAGCGCGGCGCGCAGCAGTCCGCGCATCGCGGCGATGTCCTCGGGAGTCGCCGCCTCCTTGGCCGCCGCGCGCTCGCCCATCACATAGATGCGCAGCGGGTCATGCGGCACCTGCGCCAGGAAGTCGAGGCTGTGCGGAATCGCCGCGAGCGCCTCCATGTAGCGAGGAAAGCTCTCCCAATCCCACCGGACGCCCTCGGCGAGCACCGCGCCGGGAATGTCCTCGACGCCCTCCATCAGGTGAATCAACCGCTGCTGGCCACCCGGGCGAACCGGCGCGAAGCCGACGCCGCAGTTGCCCATCATGACGGTCGTCACCCCGTGGTGGATGCTCGGCGAGAAGGTCTCATCCCAGCTCGCCTGGCCGTCATAGTGGGTGTGGATGTCGATGAAGCCAGGAGTCACCCAGGCGCCCGTGGCATCGACGCGCTCTCGCGCCGCTTCGGTGATGCGGCCCACCTCGACGATGCGCCCGTCGCGAATGCCGACATCGGCGGTGCGAGGCTCCGCGCCCGTGCCATCGATGACGGTGCCTCCCTCAAGCAGCAGATCGAGCATCTTTCCTCCTCCACAGGTACGCCAGACTCAAGCCGGACACGATGTGCCAGATCCCCCACAGGCTGGCGATGATCACCATGCCCAGGTCCGCATGGAACTGCACCGCGATGATGCCCAGCGCCAGCCCCGAGTTCTGCATTCCGCCTTCGAGCATCACCGCGCGACGGTCGCGCTCGGGCACGCGCATGGCCAGCGCCGTGAGCGCACCGAGCGCGAGGCCCCCCGCGTTGTGCAGCACCACCAGCACGAGCTGCGGAAGGATCCCCGCGCCCAGCAGGTGGCGTTCGCGGATCAACCCGAGCACGATGAAGGCCAGCAGGGCCAGCAGGCTGAGGTTCGCCAGCGGCTTCTGGAGCCTCGCCGTGAGGCCCGGCAGCCTGTGATTGAAGAGCAGGCCCAGCGTCATCGGCGCGGCGAGGATGAGCAGCAGGCTGAGCCAGATGCCGGAGGGATCGATCTCCAGCGCGCGCAGCCACGAGGCGGTGGCCGGGTTGTTGGCGATCATCCAGCTGAAGTGGAAGGGGGTGAGCACCAGGGCGAGCAGGCTGGCCACGGCCGAGATGCTGACCGAGAGCGCGGTGTTCCCACCCCCGTGGTGGGTGATGATGTTGCTGAGGCTCCCGCCCGGGCAGGCCGCGACGAGGATCATCGCCGCCTCGGTGCTGGGGGGCAGCTCGAGCAGCAGCGTGGCGCCCCAGGTACACACCGGCAGCAGCACGAACTGCGGAATCAACCCGCAGAGCACGCCGCGAGGCATGCGCGCGACGCGCTGGAAGTCCTCGACGCGCAGCTCCAGCGCCACCGAGAACACCATGACCGCGAGCACGAGGCTGAGCACGAGCTGCTGCGCGGTCATGAAGGGCTCCTCGAGGTGGTGCTCTAGCGGCTCACGGCCGACACCCTAGCGTGAACCCTCGCACCACCCCAGTGCCCATTACCGCCTTGGTGGGGGGCCGTAGAGGCCGGAGCGATACTCGCCCATGACCCTCAGGATGTCGGCCTCGGTGTCTCCGATGAACGGGCCATAGCTGACCAGCGGCTCTCCCTGCGGCTGCCCGGCGTACAGCAGCGCCCGAGCCCGGGTGGTCCCGGTGATGCGGATGGAGCTGTCCCCACCGCCCTCGGGACGATCCAACCAGCCCACCTCTCCGGGCCTCAGCGCCCGGGCGTCCGGGCCCACCGCGATCTCTCCCTCCAGCACGTAGAAGAAGCCGTTGTACGAGCGGGGCAAGTCCTGCTCGATGCTCGCGCCCGGCTCGAACTGGAACTCGGCCAGGGTGACCGGCACATAGTTCTTCGTCTCCGAGCGCACCGATCCCGAGCTGCCGCTGTACAGCCGGACCTCCACCCCCGGCTCGCGCCGAACCGGAAGCTGCTCGTAGGGGATGTCCTGGAAGCCAGAGGGGACCCAGCGCTGCGCCTTGGGCAGCGTCAGCCAGAGCTGGAGGATCCGCGCCTGGCCCGCCTTCTCCAATCCCTCGCCATGGATGACCCCGCTGCCGGCCGTCATCCACTGCACGTCCCGCTCGCCCAGCCGCCCATTGTCGTGGACCATCCCGCCCTTCACCACCAGGGTCACCGTCTCGAAGCCGGCATGCGGATGTGGCCCGCCAATCGGCTGGCCGTCGATCCGGTCGTCCATCAACAGGATGAACGGATCGGACAAGGCGTAGTCCGCATGCGAGATGACGGGAATCACCGTATGCGCGGGCCCGAACTGCCCCGGCATCGGTTCCGGAAGGACGATGACTCGCTCCAGGCGACGCTCCACCCCTTGCTGTTGACGCGCGATAGCCATGATGCACTCTCCATAACGCCCTCTGATTTCGACCGCGACGGCGTCCCTTCAGCGAAGAGGTACGATGGCCGGCGTGTGCGTGCCATGATGGCAAGTCCAAAAGAATTGGCAGGCCGTCCACGGAGGTCCCCCCCATGCAGAGCCCTCCAAGCCCCGAGCCCACGCAGCACCCCTCGCAGCGCCCGCTCAACCGGCAGGACATCAAGACGCTGTCCCTGGCGGCGCTGGGCGGCGCGCTCGAGTTCTACGACTTCATCATCTTCGTGTTCTTCACGACGGTGATCGGCCAGCTCTTCTTTCCGCCCGACACCCAGGACTGGCTGCGCCAGCTCCAGGCCTTTGGCTTGTTCGCGGCCGGCTACCTCGCCCGTCCCCTGGGTGGCATCGTGATGGCGCACTTCGGTGACCGCACGGGCCGCAAGCGGATGTTCACGCTGAGCGTCTTCATGATGTCCGTGCCGACGCTGTTGATCGGCTTGCTGCCCACCTATGCCACGGCCGGCTATGCGGCACCCCTGGCCCTGCTCGTGCTGCGAATGCTGCAGGGCGCGGCGGTGGGCGGCGAGGTGCCGGGTGCCTGGGTCTTCGTCTCCGAGCACGTCCCCGAGCGCCGCGTGGGCTTCGCCTGCGGCACGCTCACCTCCGGGCTGACGTTCGGCATCCTGCTGGGCTCGCTGGTGGCGACGGCGATCAACAAGCTCTACACCCCGGAGCAGGTGCTGGCCTTCGGCTGGCGCATCCCCTTCCTGGTGGGGGGCGTGTTCGGCTTCCTGGCCGTGTTCCTGCGCCGCTGGCTGGCGGAGACGCCCATCTTCGAGGAGATGCGCCAGCGCCGCGCGCTGGTCCAGGAGCTGCCGCTCAAGGCCGCGCTGCGGGGCCATGGCCTGGCGGTGCTGGTGTCCATGCTGCTCACCTGGGTGCTCACCGCCGGCATCGTGGTGGTCATCCTCATGACGCCGACACTGGTGCAGAAGCTCCACGGCATCGCCCCCGCCCAGGCGCTGGAGGCCAACACCCTGGCCACGCTCAGCCTCACCGCGGGCTGCATCGCCTTTGGCATGCTCGCCGATCGCCTGGGCACCGCTCGGGCGCTGGGCATTGGCTGCGCCGTGCTGCTGGTGACGACCTACGTGTTCTACCGGGGCGTGGCCGCCAGGCCGGAGCACCTCGCGCCCCTGTACGCGCTGGTGGGGTTCTGCGTCGGCGTGGTGGGCGTGGTGCCCACGGTGATGGTGCGCGCCTTCCCCGCGGCGGTGCGCTTCTCGGGGCTCTCGTTCTCGTACAACGTGGCCTACGCCATCTTCGGCGGCCTGACGCCCCTGGTCGTCACCCTGATGATGAAGTCGAGCCCCCTGGCGCCCGCCCACTATGTGGCGACGGTGTGCGGGGTGGGCCTCCTCGTGGCGCTCTACCTCCGCAGCGCGAGCGCCGCGCGCTACGCCGTGGTGCCCCCCGCCTAGCCGCCACGCCCACGCGGGTCAGGCCCAGGCACACCCCG
Organism: Hyalangium ruber; assembly: GCF_034259325.1. Lineage (NCBI taxonomy): Bacteria > Pseudomonadati > Myxococcota > Myxococcia > Myxococcales > Archangiaceae > Hyalangium > Hyalangium rubrum. Next base: position 785,518 of record NZ_JAXIVS010000004.1, read on the forward strand.
CTCAGTGCAGGGCCCCGGGCTTCGGGGGCTCCTCCTGCGCGCGCTCGCTGGGGGCGAGCGGCAACCGGATCGTGAAGCAGGCGCCTCCTCCCGGCCGGTTGTGCGCGGTCACCATCCCGTCGTGGGCCTTGACGATCTCCCGGACGACGTAGAGGCCAAGCCCCAGTCCACCGTAGTGGCGCACCTCGGCGGCCCGCTCGAACCGCTCGAAGATGCGCGACAGGTCCGCCTCGGGAATCCCAGGTCCTCGGTCACTGACCTCCAGGACGGCGGTGTCCTCCTCCTGGACGAGCGACACCTCGATGGGCGCATTGGCCGCGTACTTGATGGCATTCGACAGCAGGTTGGTCAGCACCTGCTCGACGCGGAGGCGGTCCCACTTGCCCGAGAGCGACTCCGGGACCTTCACCAAGAGCTCGCAGCCCGCCTGGGTGGCGGCCTCGCGCAGGCGCTCGCCGGCCTCGCGCACGGCCTCCGAGAGATCGAAGCGCTGCGGGTTCAGCTCGAAGCGCCCGGTGGCGATCCGCGAGACGTCCAGCAGCGCCTCGATGAGCGCGCTCAGGCGCTCGCTGCTCCGGGCCGCGCGGTCCACCTTGCTCACCACCCGCGCGTCCAGCGCCTCGACGCGGTCGCGCAGGCTGTGCAGCTGGAGCTGGAGCGCGGTGAGCGGCGTCTTGAGCTCGTGGGAGGCGATGGACAGGAACTCGTCCCGCAGGCGGAGCGCCTCCTGGGCCTGAGCCACCCGCACGCGCTCTTCCTCCAGCTTGCGGCGTTCGGTCAGGTCGCGCGTCACCTTCGCGAAGCCACTGTGCCGACCCGCCGAGTCATGGATCGCCGTAATCACGACGCTCGCCCAGAACCGCGTCCCGTCCTTGCGCAGGCGCCAGCCCTCTTCCTCGAAGCGGCCCTCGCGCAGCGCCACCTCGAGCTCGCGGTCGCACTTGCCGGCCAGGATTTCCTCCTCCGGGTAGAAGCGGGTGAAGCGCTGACCGATGATCTCCTCGGCCCGGTAGCCATTGATGCGCTCGGCGCCCTCGTTCCAGGTCACCACGTACCCGCGCGGGTCCAACATGAAGATGGCGTAGTCCTTCACGCCCGAGATGAGGAGGCGGAAGCGCTCCTCGCTCACGCGGAGCTGCTCCTGGGCCCGCCGGCGCTCCGTGAGGTCCCGGGTGACCTTCGAGAAGCCTCGCAGCGTCCCGGAGGCATCTCGCACCGCCGAGATGATGACGTCCGCCCAGAACCGCGTCCCGTCCTTGCGCAGGCGCCAGCCCTCGTCCTCGACCCGGCCCTGCTCCACGGCCTGACGCAGCAGCCGCTGGGGTCTGCCCGCGAGGCGATCCTCGGGCGTGTAGAAGCGCGAGAAGTGCTGCCCGATGATCTCCTCGGCGCGATAGCCCTTGGTGTGCTCGGCCACGGCGTTCCAGGTGCTGACCCGGCCCTCGGTGTCGAGCATGAAGATGACGTAGTCGCGGATGCTCCCCAGCAGCAGCCGGAAGCGCTGCTCACTCTCGCGAAGCTGCTCCTCCGCCTTGCGCCGCTCCGTCAGGTCTCGCGCCACCGTCGAGAAGCCCACCAGCTGGCCCGAGTGCTCACGGATGGGAGTGATGATGACGTTGGCCCAGTACAGGACCCCGTCCTTGCGGACGCGCCAGCCCTCCTCCTCGAAGCGGCCCTCGGCCAGGGCCAGCTCCAGCGCTCGCTCACACCTGCCCGACACCACCTCCTCGGGTGGGCAGAACAGGGAGAAGTGCTTCCCGAGCACCTCCTCGGCCCGGTAGCCATTGATGCGCTCCGCACCCAGGTTCCAGCTGGCGATCCTCCCCTGGGGGTCGAGCATGAAGATGGCGTAGTCGCGGACGCTCTCCACGAGCAGCCGCGATGGATCCACTGAGCAAGGATTATTCTGCGTGTGTACTTCCGGCGCGTTCCCGGAAGGGGCCAGCGCCCGCTTCTCATCAGTCATCTCGGCTCCGAGATGGGGGGGCAGCAAAGCTTCTCAATCTGGGGTCTGCGTCCATTGATGACAAGTCCTCAAAGTGCTCCGCGAGCCTGGAGGCGAACCCTCCCTCGCCTGGCCGGGTACTCAACCTCTGTGCGGAAGGAAAAAAGCAGGGTAGATGCACTCCGGGTGGGAGTCCTCTCTTCAGGATGCTCCAGATTCCCACCCGGGTTCTCTCATGATGCTGGCCTACCCCATGCCTTTGTGTGTGGCACCGATGATGGATTGGACAGACCGGCACTGCCGGTTCTTCCACCGTCAGATCAGCCGGCACACGCTGCTCTACACGGAGATGCTCACCACGGGCGCCGTCATTCACGGCGACCGGGAGCGGCTGCTGGGCTTCACGCCCGCCGAGCACCCCGTGGCGCTCCAGCTCGGAGGCTCGGAGCCCGCGCAGCTCGCCGAGGCGGCGCGCATCGGCGAGGAGTGGGGCTATGACGAGATCAACCTCAACGTCGGCTGCCCCAGCGACCGCGTGCAGTCGGGCCGCTTCGGCGCGTGCCTGATGGCCGAGCCCGAGCTCGTCGCCCGGCTGGTGGCCGCCATGCGCGAGGCGGTGCGCATCCCCGTCACCGTGAAGTCGCGCATCGCCATCGACGAGCTGGAGGAGTGGCCGACGCTCGAGAACTTCGTCCGCCTGGTGTCCGCCGCGGGCTGCTCGCGCTTCATCGTGCATGCGCGCAAGGCGTGGCTGAAGGGCCTGAGCCCCAAGGAGAACCGGGACGTGCCCCCGCTGCGCTACGAGCTGGTCCACCGGCTCAAGGCGGAGTTCCCCCACCTGGACATCAGCATCAACGGCGGGGTGAAGAGCCTGGACGCCGCCGCCGAGCACCTGCGCCACGTGGACGGGGTGATGATCGGCCGGGCCGTCTACGAGAACCCGTACCTGCTGGCCGAGGCGGACCGGCGCTTCTTCGGCGCCACGGAGGCCCCGAGAGAGCGTCACGCCGTGGTGGAGGCGATGCTGCCCTATATCGAGGAGCGCCGTCGGGACGGAGCGCCGCTGGGCTCCATCACCCGGCACATGCTGGGGCTCTTCCAGGGGCTGGCGGGGGCGCGGGCCTGGCGCCGGCACCTGAGCGAGAACGCGCACAAGGCGGGCGCGGGCCCCGAGGTCGTCACCGCCGCGATGGCGCACGTCCCCCGGGGCGCCTCGGGCCAGGTGGCGGCCTAGGCCTCCAACTCCTCGAAGCTCGTAATCCCGTCGATGACGGCGGCGGCGATGCACGCGGGCCCCTCCAGGGCCGTGAAGTCGTGCGCGCTGCCCTCGTCCTTCTCCAGCAGCTCACCGGGCCACACCTCGTGCCCGGAGTCCTCGCGGAAGCCTCCCTCCAGCACCAGGTTCCACTCCCGCCCATGGTGGGTGTGCCGGGGGAAGCGCACCCCCGGAGGGACACGCACGAAGGCCGCCAGCATCCCCGCCTTCGCCGGGCCCGTCTCCACCGGCAGCAGTTGAATGGCCTCCGTCGGGCCGGGCAACCACGCGGCCGCGTCGCTCAGGGACTCCAGCACCGCCAGCGCCCGCTCCCGGGTGATGTCCAGCAGCGCGGCCACCTTCTCCGCGAAGCGCGCGAAGCGCCCCGGCGACTCCATGGCCGCCACCACCCGCTCCAGCACCTGAGGCGGCGGCAGCGCGGGTACCGCCAGTGTCGTCAGCGCCTCCACCGCGGGTGAAAGCCGGGCCACCTCCGCCCGGCACGCCTCGCAGGTGGCCAGGTGACGCTCGGCTGCCTGCCGGGCGTTTGGCTCCAGCGTGCCCAGCAGCAGGTCCGGCAGGATGTCATCCAGGTGGGTCATCTCGTGTCACATTTCCCCAGGTCTTCCTCTGTCTACGGACACGGCTACCCGGTGGATTTCCTCTCCTACACCGCCACGCCGAAGTCCCGTAGCGCGCTGTTGAGGCTCGTCTTCTGGTCGGTGCTCTTCGTCCGCTGGCCGATGATCAACGCGCAGGGAACCCCGTACTTCCCGGAGGGGTACTCTTTCTCGCGCATTCCCGGAATCACCACGCTCCGCGCCGGCACCCGTCCTTTATAGACGCGCTCTTGAGGGCCGGTGACGTCGATGATCTGCGTGGATGAGGTGAGCACCACGTTGGCGCCCAGCACCGCCTCCTCCTCCACCACCACGCCCTCGACGACGATGCAGCGGCTGCCGATGAAGGCCCCATCCTCGATGATGACGGGCGAGGCAGAGGGCGGCTCGAGCACCCCGCCCAGCCCCACGCCGCCGGACAGGTGGACGTTGCGGCCCACCTGCGCGCAGCTGCCCACCGTGGCCCAGGTGTCCACCATGGTGCCGGCGCCCACGCGCGCGCCGATGTTCACATAGCCCGGCATCACCACCGCGCCCTTCTCCACGAAGGCGCCGTAGCGCACCACGCCCGGAGGCACCACGCGCACGCCCGCCTTGTCCAGGCCCTTCTTGAGCGGCACCTTGTCGTGGAACTCGAAGGGGCCTACCTCCATCACCTGCATCTCCGACACGGAGAAGAACAGGAGGATGGCCTCCTTCACCCAGGCGTTGACGCGCCAGCCCTCGGGGCCCTTCTCGGCCACGCGCAGCTCGCCCGCATCCAGCCGCGCCAGCGTCTCGCGCACCGCGGCCACGGAGTCGGCTTCCTTCAGCTTCGTCCGATCGGCGAACGCCTCGGACACCTTCTGGGACAGGGCTTCAATGGAGGACATGGCCCCGTGTTGAACCACAAATCCGTCCCGCCCGCCGCATTCTGAGCTGTCTTCAGGAGCCCGCGTGTCCGGTGCTGGCGGCCTCGGCCAGCGGATGGACCTGCGTGGGGATGTCACGCTGCAGCCGGTCCCCCAGGGGCTCGCAGACCTCGGAGGGAGTCCCCCTCACGTACACGCTGCCCCCCGTCACCCGCGCCACCCGCGCCAGCGGCACCGCGAACTCCCGCCGCGAGAAGCGCCACGGCCGCACGTAGAGCACCTCGCGGCCAATGAGTCGCACCCTGCCCAGCCGCTCGCCCTGCTGCGTCTGCACCCGCATGCCCGCTTGGATGGAGCGCCGCTCCAGCGGTGAATCCCACCATGCCATGTGTCACCTCCATCACCCGCCACGTTCAAAGGTGCGGCGGAGAACGGATGGGGGCGACCGCAGGGCAGGCTCCAAAGCGCCCGATTGCTCGAACGCTGCAATCTTTCGATCGCTTCGCTTTGGCTACACGAGCAATCACAGGGACTTAACGTTCTCCTGGTTTCTCTTGGACCAGCCATGCACCCTGCCTCACGGACTTCACGGACGGGGGTTGCTGCATGGAAGCATCCTCTCAAGCCCGTCGGTACGTGCTCCTGGTGACGGCCATCGCCGCCGCTGGAGCCTCCGGCTGCTACGGGCAGGCGACGTTGGAAGTACCTGGCTACGAGGTGCCGACACGCGATGGCGTGCCGGTGTACGACGGAGACAACCCACCGCTACCCGTGCTGGAGCAGGACGGCTCGATCGTCTGCGCGAGCGCGAGCGCTCCCGACACGGTGACGCTGGCGAGCATCGCCGCGGACTTCGAGCGCCAGGTGCAGCCGGCCATGCTGAACGAGAGCTCGGGCTGCATCTCCTGCCACGCCACCACCAGCGGCCGGCTCTTCAAGGTGAGCCCGAACGGGGTGGAGACGTTCTACGCGGCGCGCGCCGCGGGCTACCTGCGCACCTCGGCGGGCTCGCTGCTCTCGCGATTGATCACCACCGACGAGAGCGCGCGCATGCCGCGCGGCCAGCCCTCGTGGAACGCTCGGGAGCTCGCCGCGCTGGCCAGCCTCACCTGCCAGCTGGCAGCGGTGGAGGCCCGCTCGCCGCAGACGCCGCCGGACGAGGAGTTCCCCCCGGCGCTGCTCCAGCCGTACTCCGGCCCGCCCGTGGCCTCGTATGACAACCCCTTCCTCAACTTCGTGCAGCTCAAGGGGAAGGTGAAGCTGGTCTTCAACGACAGCTGGGTGCGCAACAACGTGGACAAGTTCGCCCAGCGCGTGGGGCTCTTCGGCGGCGTGGACTATGAGCAGTACTTCGTCGAGGCGCGCGTGGCCACGCCCGACTTCCTGCTGGGCCTGGACGAGCTGGCCCTGGACGTGTGCGGCGCGGCGGCCACCAACCGCACCGGCCCCTTCGCCGGCGTGGACACCAGCGCGGGGCTCGTGGACACGCCCGCCGCCACCACCCGCACCTTCCAGGCGGAGAACTCCCAGGACCTGACGCCCAGCACGGGCCAGACGGCGGGCACCGGGTGGAACCTCTACACCACCGGCACGCTCACCACGACGCAGGCGCACGTCATCGGCTACGGCGGCACGTACCGCTTCACCGTGCGCGCGCGGGGAGACCTGTGCGGCTCCGAGCCGCCGATGATGGAGCTGCGCATGGACGGCGCGCAGGTGCAGGCCTGGGGCGTGAACACAACGGCCTATACGGACTTCGTGCAGACGGTGACGGTGCCCGCGGGCAGCCACGTGCTCTCGGTGGGCTTCACCAACGACTACAACCAGGAAGGCGTCTGCGACCGCAACCTCTACGTGGACTTCCTCCAGGTGACGGGGCCCACGGAGCCGCCCTCCGGTACCGCGCGGGCGGACGCCGCCAAGGTACACGTGAACACCCTCTATAAGAGGATGCTCTACCGCACGGCCACCGCGCAGGAGCAGGCCAACGGCTACGCGCTGCTCCAGGACCTCTTCACCATGGAGGCCAGCGTGCCCAAGGCGTGGAGCGGGCTGTGCGAGGGGTTGATGCGCTCGCCGGACTTCCTCTTCACCCTGCCGCCTTCGCACGAGACACGCTCGGGCCTGGAGCGCCAGCGGCTGCTGCTGGTGAAGCTGGCGCAAGACCTCGTGGGCCGCCCGCCCAACGCGGCGGAGCTCTCGGCCTTCGAGAGCGGCAGCCAGAGCTGGGAGCAGATGGTGGAGACGTACCTGGGCTCGGCGGAGTTCCGCGCCTACTACTTCCACAAGATGCGCATCCGCACCGAGAGCGAGGGCACGGCGGACACGGACGAGCCGGCGCGCCTGTGGACGTACCTGGCCACCACCGGAGCGCCGATGCAGGAGCTGCTCACGGGCGACTACTCGGTGGCGCTCGACTTCAGCAAGGTGCCGCGCGCGACCGAGCACGGAAACACGGGCGTGCTCACCATGAAGGGCTTCATCCAGAACAAGCCGGGCCTGCCGCGCTACAACTACGCGGCGCGGGTGATGACCGACTTCATGGGCACGCTCTTCGAGGTGCCCTCCGAGGTGTTCGACATGCGCGGGGCGGCCACGGCGGCCTCCACGGTGGACCCGACGAGCATCTGCTTCTCGTGTCACCAGACGCTCACCCCGCTGTCGTACCAGCGCATGCGGTGGGACGACGCGGGCAACTACCGCACCACGGACGACCAGGGCCGCCCCATCGACGACAGCGACCGCGGGCTCGTGGGCGTCTACGCCTACAAGGGCCAGGGCATGGAGGCCTTCGCCCAGCAGGCGGTGAAGAAAGAGCCCTTCCTGCGCCGCACGATCAACGCGCAGTACATGCTCTTCTTCGGCCGGGAGATGCGGTACAGCCTGGACGAGCGCGGCATGTACAAGCGCTTGTGGGACGTGGCGCACGCGTCGGAGGGCAACCTCAAGGCCGTGCTGAAAGCGATTGCCCTCTCTCCCGAGTACACCCACCTCTGAAGCACCTCCAGGGAGCCGCACCATGAACCGCCGCCGATTCCTCGCTGGCGCGCTCGCCGGCACCGCCATCAGCACGCTGGACTGGCTCCGCTTCTTCCGGAGCTTCGGCGTGCCGGGCACGAAGAAGGAGCTGGGCATCGCCGAGGCCGCCGCCGCGGAGCTCAACGCCACGCCCCACTTCCTCATCTACTGGTTCCAGGAAGGGGGCTGGGACGGGTACTCGATGTTCAACCCGGTCCACACGCCCAACGACGCCGCGCGCATCATCCCCGCCGGCACGCTGCTGCCCGTGCCGGGCTGGAGCCAGCACCGCTACCGGCCGAAGAACTACGGCACCAGCCCGCTCAACCCGCCGCGCACCTCGGGCAACATCACCTACGGCTACCTGGCCGAGGACGGGCTGCCGCTCTTCCCGGACATGGCGGTGGTGTCCAGCCACAACGGCAACACGTTCCACTCGGGCGGCCGCTGGGAGTACCACTACGGCCGCTACAGCTCATCCCTGTCCGGCTATCGCCACCCGGACGAGCGCACGGTGATGCAGGCCTTCTGCGAGGCGTACGGCACCGGCTACCTGCTGCCGCACGTGAGCTGGCACCGCTGGCTCTCGGATGGCGAGCTGTCCATCCCCTCCTACCCCGAGGGTACGGGCTACTACGAGAAGCTCGGGCCGGTGCATGCGCACACGCTCTACGGCAAGACGCCGGCGGACATGCGCAACCGCCTCATGTCCCTGGGCAGCATCGCGCAGGGCCAGCGCGGGGCGCGCATCCGCCAGTTCACCGACAACCTGCAGGCCAACTTCCTCAACGAGAAGAACGGCGAGTCGGTGCGCGCCTTCTCCTCCGCGCTCACCATCCACCGCGCCCTCACCGGCGGCAGCGCCCCGGACATCAACCCGCAGACGATGTTCAACGACACCACGCTGCGCTCCGAGTTCGGCGTGGCGGCCACGGATGAGACGACCGAGTCCTCCTCCATCAACGGCAACCCCGCCCGCTCCAAGGAGACGCCCAACACCAACGTCCAGGCGCTGATGACCTACGAGCTGATGACGAAGGGGCTCTCCATCGGCTTCTTCATCGAGAACCGCGGCCTGCGCATGTACGACACGCACAATGACCGCCGCACCATCATGAACAACAAGGGGCAGCAGGATCAGCTCAACATGGCGCGCAAGCACCTGTGGTCGCCGCTGAAGACCCTGGTGGCGAAGCTGAAGGCCACTCCCTACGGCGACACGGGCAAGAGCTACTACGACTTCACCACCATCGTGCTGGCCTCGGAGATGGGGCGCACCATCACCGGCGACGTGCAGGGCATCCTCACCAACGCGGGCCTGAGCGACGTGCAGAAGTACGACGAAATCATGGGCCAGGACTGCTGCCAGCACTGGCGCGTGAGCAGCGCGGCGTTCCTGGGCGGCACGGTGCGCGGCAACACCCAGTGGGGCCGCGTGGGCAGCGCCTCGCTGGAGGGCATTCCCCTCATGCCCAACGGCACGCTGGATCCGGCCTATGACCCGGACACCGGCCTGCTCATCCCCGGCCGGTTGAAGAGCACCCAGAGCTTCGTCTCCGACGCGGGCCACGTGTATTCCACGGCCCTGTACCTGTCGGGGCTGGACCCCGTGGCCCTGCGCCAGGCGGGCAAGGGGCGCAATGACCGCGCCCCGATGACCTTCATCAAGAAGCCTTGAGTCGGCCCCTCAGCTTCCGAGCTCCCGGGCCACGGCGTTCACAATCTCTTGCTCGGTGGGGAATGCGAGCGACTGCTTCTTCACCACCGTCTTGCCGTTCACGGAGACCTCGAAGCTCCCGGATGGGCCGTGCTTCAGCTCCGAGTCCAGCTCGAACTCGTCCTTCAGGGTAGCCGCCACACGGGCAGCTCGAGGCCTGTAGCCTCAGGCATTGCAATAGGTGATGGTGATCTTCGCGGCGGACATGGCGTGTCTCCCCTCGCCTCAAGAGATAATTCCGCGTCCCCGGTTTCGCCAACCTCGGTACCTCAGTCGCCCTCGAGGTCGGGCTCCAGCTCCACCGCGGGCACCGTCGGCGGCTCCATCGGCTTGCGGACTCGCAGGGCGTCGATCATGTGCCGGAGCATGCGGATGCGCGGCTCCGAGTCCTTGACGAGCAGGTCCTCGCCAATGACGGAGGCGATGCCGCGCGAGCTCGCGGACTGCTCGCACCAGGCCCCGGCCACCTGCTCCGCCGGGAGCCCTCCCACCGGGACGAGCTGGGTGACGAGCGGCGCGGGCTCGACGAGCAGCAGCCGCTGCAGCAACTCCTCCCGCTCCTCGAGCGAGAGCACCCCCTGGGTGAAGGTGCTGCCCACGCCATAGTGCGCGCGCAGCAGCCCGAGCAGCCGGGAGACATCCGTGTCCGGCAGTGCCAAGGACACGCGCAGCTCCACCAGCGGTGCGGCCACCACCACGCTCAGTCCCAGCTCGCTGGCCAGCCCCGCGCCGAGCGAGCCCAGCGGGATTGCCTCCGCCACCAGGAGGAACCGGGCCGTCGGCAGCCGCGCGCCCGCGGAAGGTTCGGAGGTAACCACGGGCTCCGCCTCTCCGCTCGAAGGGGCCACGCCCGGCTCGCTCTCGGAGGGCAGCCGCCTCAGCTCCAGCCGGCCCACGGGCGCGTCGGCCTGGGTGATGGAGGTGCGCGGCGGTGGCGGGCGGCCCCGGCAGGTGAACGCCTCTTTCGGTTCATCGCGGACCTCCGGCTTCGCCGCGCACCCGGCCAGCGCGACGAGCCCCACCCCGAGGATGAAGTGTTTCATGCGCCATCAGTATGGCGCGAAGTGGGCCCGCCACCCATGCCCCCCCATTTCCCGGCGCGCCCCCCCGGTCTACGGTGCGCCGCCATGCAGAACTTCCGAGACCGCGCCGCCGCCGCCTACGACGCCGAGCGCTTCCGCCAGCAGGGGCACCAGCTCGTGGACCAGCTCGCCGACTACCTCGCGAGCGCCACCAGCGGGAAGGCTCTTCCCGTGCTCCCGTGGGTGACTCCGGACGAGAGCCTCGCGCGCTTCCCCGCGAGCTTCCCCGAGGAGCCGGGCGGAGAGCTCTCCCCCTTCATCGCCCGCGTGCTGGGCGGCTCCAACCACCTGCACCACCCGCGCTACGTGGGGCACCAGGTGTCGGCCCCGCTGCCCCTGGCGGCGCTGTGTGACTTCGTCTCCTCCCTGCTCAACAACGGCATGGCCGTGTACGAGATGGGGCCCGCCGTCTCCGCCATGGAGCACAACCTGCTCCGGTGGATGGCCGGACAGCTCGGCCTGCCCGAGAGCGCCGGCGGTGTGTTCACCTCGGGAGGCTCCGTGGGCAACCTCACCGCCCTGCTCGCCGCGCGCCAAGCCAAGGCCGGCTACGACGCGTGGAACGGAGGCTCGCCCGCGGGCCCGCCGCTCACGGTGCTCGTCGCGGAGACGGCCCACTACAGCCTCGCCCGCGCCACGAAGGTCATGGGCTGGGGCGCGGAGGGCCTCACCCCCGTCCCCGTGGATGCGAACTTCCGCCTCCGCCCGGAGTCCCTGGAGGCCACCCTGGCCGCCGCCACCCGCGCCGGCCGCCGCCCCATCGCCGTGGTGGCCAGCGCCGGCTCCACCTCCACCGGAGCGTTCGACCCGCTGGAGCCCGTAGCCGACTTCTGCGAGCGCCACGGCCTCTGGTTCCACGTGGACGGGGCCCACGGCGCTTCCGCCGCGCTCAGCCCCCGCTACCGCCACCAGGTGAAGGGCATCGAGCGCGCCGACTCGGTGGTCTGGGACGCGCACAAGATGATGATGATGCCGGCGCTCATCACCGCCGTGCTCTTTCGCGACAGCACCCGCTCCTACGAGTCCTTCGCCCAGCAGGCCAGCTACCTCTTCGGCCCGGGCTCCCGGCCCTGGAGCGACATCGGGCTGCGCACGCTGGAATGCACCAAGGAGATGATGGCGCTCAAGCTCTACACCTGCCTGAGCCTGCTGGGCACCCGCTTCTTCTCCGACTATGTGACGGCCACCTTCGACCTGACGCGCCGCTTCGCCGAGCGGCTGAAGGCCTCGGGCGACTTCGAGGTGCCGGTGGCGCCCGACTGCAACATCCTCTGCTTCCGCTACACCCCCGCCGGCGTACCCGCCTCGGAGCTGGACACGCTCCAGGCCCGCCTGCGCCAGCTCCTCATCCAGCGAGGGGACTTCTACCTGGTGCAGACCACCCTGCCCTCGGGGGTGTACCTGCGCACCACCCTCATCAACCCCCTCACCTCGGACGCGGAGCTGGAGGCGCTCCTGGAGGCGCTGCGCCAGGCGCCGAGAAATGTCGCTCCAGGCAGCGAAATCAGGTAATGCCGCACCCCGTCATGCTCGTCTCGCTCGTCATCCCCGTCTACAACGAGGTCCCCACCCTGGCGGAGCTGCTCCGGCGCTGCATCGCCGTGGACTTCCCCAAGGAGCTGGTGCTCGTGGACGACTGCTCCAAGGATGGCAGCCGCGAGTTCCTCGAGCAGCTCTCCGAGAAGGGGCTGGCGCTGCTGGGCGGCAACCCGACGAACCGCAACGACCTCAAGGTGCTCTTCCAGCCCCAGAACCAGGGCAAGGGCGCGGCGCTGCGGCGGGGCTTCGCCGAGGCCTCCGGCGACATCATCATCGTCCAGGACGCGGACCTGGAGTACGACCCGCGCGACATCCAGCGCGTCATCCAGCCCATCCTCGATGGCGAGGCAGACGTCGTCTTCGGCAGCCGCTTCACCGGCACGCCCCGGCGGGTGCTCTACTTCTGGCACACCGTCATGAACAACGCGCTGACCATGCTCTCCAACATGACCAGCGGGCTGAACCTCACGGACATGGAGACCTGCTACAAGGCCTTCCGCGCCGAGGTGCTGCGCTCCATCACCGTGGAGGAGGAGCGCTTCGGCTTCGAGCCCGAGGTGACGGCCAAGATTGCCCGGGGCAACTGGCGCGTCTACGAGGTGCCCATCAGCTACCACGGGCGCACCTACGAGGAGGGCAAGAAGATCGGCTGGAAGGACGGAGTACGCGCCCTCTACGTCATCGCCAAGTACGCCCTGAAGCGCTAGGGCCTGTTCATTGCCCGACAGCGTTTCCCGAGCCTGTCGCCCCTCGGACACCGTAACGGGGCGGAGGCGGTCCCCAATCGCGCGCTGGGGAACACCCCCTCATTGGACCGGAGGGTAGGCCTGACCGTTGGGGGGGGGATTCTTACCTTCTGAGGGTGATCGCCAGATTCCTTCTCTACGGGTGTGCGGGCTGGGTGCTCGAGGTGTGCTTCACCGGCGCGCATGCCGCCCTCCTCCACAAGGACAGCCATGGTACGGCGAAGACGTACCTGTGGATGCACCCCATCTATGGCGCCACGGCGCTGAGCATGGAGTTCCTCCATGACCGGCTGCGCTTCCTGCCCCGCCCGATACGGGCCCTTGCCTACACCGCCGTCATCTTCGGGGCCGAGTACGCCACCGGCTGGCTGCTGCGCCGGGCACTCGGCCGCTGCCCCTGGGACTACGAAAAGCGAGGCTGGAGCGTGAAGGGGCTCGTGCGCCTGGACTACTTCCCCTTCTGGTACGCCGCCGGACTGGCCTTCGAGCCGGTACGCGAAGCCCTGCTGCGCGTCACCAGCGAGGCCCTGCGGCAGACGCCCGAGTTCCGCCACGCCGTGGAGAACGGGGAGGTGTTACCGCCCCCCCACGCCGGCTCCACCGAGGTGGAGGCGGGTGCTACGGCTGCAACCTTCCAGGGAGCCCTGACGGCCGAGCGGGCGGAGCCCCGGGAGGATGTACCCCTGGGGGCGGACGCCCTGCCCTCTCCGGTGGGCTGAGGGCCCTTCCCTGGCCGAGTGCTCTCCAGCCCACGTCTCGACACGAGAGGTGGCTTTTCTTTCAGCACCGCGCGCCACGTAGTAATACCTTCACTGCGCTCGCGGTGTTTGTTCACCCTGGGGAAATTCCGCCGCCGTCCTGAAAGTTCCCGCCCCCGTATGTTCGACTGGCTTCACACCCTCTTCTCGCGTGACCTGGCAATCGACCTGGGCACGGCGAACACGCTCATCTACATCCGCGGCCAGGGCATCGTCTCGAACGAACCCTCGGTGGTGGCCGTGCAGCAGGACGCACGCGGTGGCAAGAAGGTGCTCGCCGTGGGCAAGGAGGCCAAGGAGATGCTCGGGAGAACCCCGGGCAACATCGTGGCCATCCGCCCCATGAAGGACGGCGTCATCGCCGACTTCGAAATTACCGCGGCGATGCTGCGCTACTTCATCCAGAGCGCCCACAACCGCAAGACGCTCGTCAACCCGCGCATCATCATCGGCATCCCCTCGGGGATTACCGAGGTGGAGCGCCGGGCGGTGCGCGAGGCGGCGGCCAACGCGGGCGCCCGCGAGGTCTACCTCATCGAGCAGCCCATGGCGGCGGCGATTGGCGCGGGGCTTCCGGTGACGGAGCCCAGCGGCAACATGATCGTCGACATCGGCGGTGGCACCTCCGACGTGGCGGTCATCAGCCTGGCCGGCATCGTCTTCGCCAAGAGCGTGCGCATCGGCGGCGACAAGCTGGACGAGGCGATCATCCAGTACGTCAAGCGCAAGTACAACCTGCTCATCGGTGAGCGCACGGCCGAGGCCATCAAGATGGGCATCGGCACGGCGTACCCGACCGACGAGGTCATGACCATGGAGATCAAGGGTCGCGACCTGGTGGCGGGCGTGCCGCGCACGCTGACGGTGAGCAGCGACGAGGTGCGCGACGCGCTGGCCGAGCCCGTCAACGGCATCGTCGAGGCGGTGAAGCTGACGCTGGAGCGCACGCCGCCGGAGCTCGCCGGTGACATCGCCGACCGCGGAATCGTGCTCGCGGGCGGTGGCGCGCTGCTGAAGAACCTGGACACGCTGCTGCGCGAGGAGACGGGCCTGCCGGTGTTCCTGGCGGAGGACCCGCTGTCGGCGGTGGTGATTGGCGCGGGCAAGGCGCTGGAGTCGCTCGACATCCTGCGCCAGGTCACCCAGCCGGCCTAAGGCACGCTCCACGGCCGGGGAAGCCGAGGCTGAGGCCCGTCGACGGGCTTCACGTCTCGGTACTCGGGCTCCACGTAGTCGGGGTCGAGCGCGCGGCGGGCGAAGCCACCGAGCCCGTCTGTCCAGCGCGCATAGGCCCGCTCGATGAAGGCGTCCTTGTCGACGGCGCGAGCGCGCACCAGGTAGGCGACGGCGAGCAGGTCCGGCGGCAGCATCGGAAAGCGGGGCTGCACCTCGCCCGAGCGCACATAGGCCTCGAGCGGCTTGCGGGCCTTCATGAGCGCGAAGTGCGTTCCGAAGAGGCGCTCCGCGGCCTGGGTGTCCCCCTGTCGCGTGAGCTCCAGGGCGAGGATCGCTGCGGCCTCCAGGGGCAGGCGGTTGAGCACGCCGTCCTTGGCCGAGGAGACCTGAGCCGCGGCCTTCTCCGCGTTGCCGAGGATGAGGAAGGCGAGCCAGAGGGACTCCCGCTCCGTGACGTTGCCCGTGAAGTTCAGCTCCTCGTCCTTCAAGGTGCGGAAGCCAGTCATGAGCGTGAAGCGCAACTGAGCTGCCGGCGACTCCATGAACTCGGCGGGGAGGAGGGGGTCCGTGATGTACGGCGTGCGGTCCGGTCCCGCGAGGCGGGCCAGTCGACCCGCGAGCACCGCCAGCTCCCAGGAGCGCCGTGGCCGGGCCGTGGCCTCCACATACCGCTGCACGGCACGGGAAGCCTCCCCCACCCGCTTGAGGGCGATGAGGGCGCGCACACGCAGCTCCAGGTCCTCCACGGACTCGGGCGCCTTGACGAGCGCCTCATCGAGCAGCTCCAGCGCTCGCTGCGGGTAGCCATCCGCGAGACGGAGGCGGGCCATCGCGCGCTGGGCCTCGAATGAATCGGGAAAGCGCTCCAGGACGCGCGCGTAGGCCTCGCGCTGTTCCTCCGGCCGACGGGAGCGCGCTTGCACCAGGGCCCGCCCGACGGAGGCGTCCGGAGCCGCTTTGTCCATCGAGACGTAGGCTCCGGTCGTCTCATGTCCCAGCAGGCCATAGACGTCTTGGAAGAGCTCATGGGCGGCGCGGTCGTCCGGGTAGCGAGAGATGAGCCGCTGGGCGAACTCCAGCGCCTTCGACGGGTTGTACCGCATGAGCCAGTGCGCGGCCGCCTCGCGAGCCCGGAGCGAGGTGGGGTCCGCCAGGGCGATGCTCTGGGCCAGCTCTCCGGCGGCCTGCAAGCGCCCGGCATCGGCGTGCTCCTGGACGGTCTCCTCCCAGTTGAGCCGTTCCTTCCACATCATGTCGTCGGGGCCCAGGGCTCCGGCGCGAAAATCCACCCGGCGCGGGGGGGTGTACTCGGCCGCGTCGTCCACCATGAACGAGGCCGCGCCCAGCACGTTGTAGAAGTTGCGCTGCTCCGCCCTCAGGGAGAACTCCTCGAAGGGCTTCGTCTCTCCGGGCCAGCGCGCTTCGAACTTGTGGGGCCCGCTGAGGCTCCGCAGGGAGATGGTCAGTTGGCTGCCGGGCGCCACTTGGAAGGTCCGCCGCCCATCCACGGACACCTCCACGGGCCGGGACAGCCCATTGATGAGGGACACCTCCCGCGTGATGAAGGGCATGGCGATGCCCGCGAGGCACACCAGCCCCACGGCGCCCAGCGCCACCTTGGATACCCACTGCCGGACCCTGAAGCGCGCGGAGGTGGGGACGCGCCCCAGCACCTCGACGTTCCCCTCGCTGTCGCGCCGTACGAGGTGCTGACTCAAGGGCCAGACCGCCACGCCGAGCACGCGTACGGCGCGGGTGGCAATGAAGGGCACCTCCTGCTGGCTCGGGGGAGGCAGGCCGATGAACCCCACCCCCGTCCCCTTCAGCTCGCCCAGCCCAGGCGGGCGCTCGGCCACCGCGAAGCTCACCGGGTGGGCGAGCAACTGTCGGAGGGTGTCCCGCGTCGGGCCTCTGGGCTCCCGCGCCATGCGGGCGGAGAGGACGGCGTGGACGGCGAACGAATCCCCCGCCGCCAGCGCGCGAGCGAGGGCCTCATCCGGCAACAGGGTGGTGATGACCGGGGCCCGCTCGGTGAGGCCGCTGGGGTCCGCCTCCAGCGGAAGAGCGGAGGGCAGAGCCAGTGGCTCTTCCTGGGGCCTGGAAGGGGCCGTGCCGGTGGACACCGTCGACATGGCCCGCATTGAACACGGAAGCGGAGGGAGGGGCGCAAGGGGGCCCCTCCCCTTTCACGTCCGAGACCCGGCCGTCAGTGCTTGCCGAAGTCCAGCGCCACGCCCTTGCGCTTGGCGTAGATGTAGGCCTCCATGGCCTTCATCTTCGGGTCGTCATCGGCCAAGGGCTTGCCGCGCACCGGGTTCTGGATGCACCAGTTGATCATGTCGCGCAGCATCGCCACGCGGCCCAGCTGCACCTGGTACTTCGGATACGTCTCCGGGTGCGTGTTGGCCGCGTCCGGGTGGCACATGTCGCACGACACCGCGATGGTGCCGCCTACCGCCTCCGCGTCGTGGAAGACCCGGTTGCCCTCCTCCACGAACGCCTGCGTGGAGGCGGCCCACACCTGCTCGTCGCGGTTGCTGAAGGCGCCGTAGGTGTGGCCCGTCTGGAGGTTGGAGTCCTTGGCGGCCTGAGAGGCCCCCGAAGCCGCGTTCTGCCCGGCCGTCCCCACCGCGCCGCCCGCACCGGGCTTCTGCGGCGTGGTCGGCAGCGCTGGAGGGCTGCGCGGCGCCTTCGGGTCCGGCGAAGGCGGCGGCTTGGGCGCCTGCGCCAGGACCTGCGGCGGAGGCGCCACGTCGTCCCAGTTCGCGCGGGGGTTCTTGCGACGCCACTCGGTCATCAGCGCGCCGGTCACCGCCAGCGCCTGATCGCGTGACATCTTCCCGCCTTCCTTCACCCCCTTCACCTCCATGGAGGTCTCGCCATCGCACAGGCCGACGACGAGGTTGCCATCCTTCGAGGTGGGCACCTGATGCTGCGGCAGCGGCTCGGCCTTGCGCGCGGCGGGTTCCGTCGCGAGCGCGGCGCCTCCGGCGGCGGAGGTGAGCACGACAACACCCGTGAGGAGCTTCTTGCGGAGAGTCATAGTGGTGGCGTCCTCGCTAGTAGCTGGGGAGCTTGGGGCGGGGGGGCGCATCCTTCTGGCCGTTGGACGCGAGGTAGCTCGCGCGCACGGTGATGGGGTTGCGCTCCCACAGGTTGTAGAGCTTGTTGACCAGGCCGGCCTCGAGCACGTCCATCCGTCCGTCGCCGCACCCGTCGAACTGGCTGAACGGATCCGCGCGGTTCATCTGCGTGGTGAACGTAGGCAGCCCCTCGGGCGCATACGGCCACGGCCACGCGGTGGACAGCATGCCGTGGAAGTGGATGTTGCCGATGCGGTTGGTGAGCAGTTGGTGCGTGTGGCCGTGGATGACCGTCACCTTCTCGAACGGCTTGAGGAGGGCCTGCACCTCGTCGGCGTCATCCGTCCAGAAGTTCCACGGCTTGTAGTACTTGTAGAGCGGCGAGTGGCTGAAGACGATGACCGGCGTCTTCTTGTCCACCTTGGCCAGGTCCTGCTGCATCCACGCGCGCTGCTCGGCGCCCACCTCGAACCGCGACTGCAGCCCGTTGTCCAGGCCGGCGACGATCTTCATGCGCTCCATGGGCTTCAGGCCCTTCTCCGTCCAGAAATCCTTCTCCAGGATGGAGTTGAGCACCACGAAGTGAACGCCCTTGTGGTCGAACGAGTAGTTGGGCGGGCCGAACAGCTCGCGCCACAGCTCGCCCATGTCGAGGAACCAGTCGTGCTCGCCCACCATCATCTTCACCGGGGCTTTGACGCTCTTGAGAATCTCCGCGCCCAGCTTCAGCTCGCTGGCCTGCCCCAGCTGGGCCAGGTCCCCGCCGAACAGCACGAAGTCCGGCTGCGGGTTGAGCGCGTTCACGTCATCCACGGCCTTGAGGATGGAGCGAATGAACCGGTCGTTGAGCTTCCTCTCGTACAGGTGGGTATCGGAGATATAGGCGAAGCTGAACTTCGGCTTGTCGGTGCTGCCCTGGGCCTCGGCCACCTGGACGAGCTGGAAGCTGGCCGGCGTCACCAGTCCCATGCCGGCGACGATGCCGGCCGACACGCCCGCCACGCGCATGAAGGCGCGGCGGTCCAGGCGCTGGAGCCCGTCAAACAGCTCCTGGCGCTCTTCGTAGTACTTCGTCTCGACGCTCTTGAACTTGTTGGACATGGTCTGAAGGCTCCCTACTTCGCCGTGCTCTTGATGGAGGTCTCCGAGCCGTACGCGCCGAGCTCCGCCGGGTTCTTCACAGCCAGGTCCGGGTTGGGGGCCAGGTCTCCCAGGTTGCCCTTCTTGCCCAGGGCCACCTCGGTGTCGCGCTCGGGGCGCTTGCCCTTGCGGGCCGTCTGCCGGGCCAGCTCCTGCCGGTTGAACTTCTCGTAGCGCTCGTCCGTGAGCGCGAAGAGGAAGGCCACCACGTCGTCGATTTCAGGCTCGGTGAGCCCCAGCCGCTGCATCCCCCCGTCGAGGTAGGGGTTGGGCACGCCGCCCTTGTTGTAGTGGTCCATCACGTCCCACAGCGTCACCAGCGAGCCGTCGTGCATGTACGGGCCGGTGATGCCCACGTTGCGCAGGGTGGGCGTCTTGAAGGCGCCGACGTCGTTCTCCTTCTTGGTCACCAGGAAGCGACCCAGCTCGGAGAACTTCGTCTCCAGCGCCAGCTCGTCGATCTGCTTCTCGTCGCCAGTGCGCACCACCGTCAGCGCCTCGCGCGCCAGCTGCACGAAGTCCTGCTTGTGGGCGGCGATGCCGATGTTGTGGAACTTCTGGTCCGAGAAGAGCGGCGAGACGATGTTGGCCGCGTGGCAGGAGTTGCAGCGCGCCTTGCCGTTGAAGAGCGCCCAGCCGCGCTTCTCCGAGGCGTTGAGCGCCTTGTCATCCCCGTGGATGAACTTGTCGAAGCGCGCGCTGCCGGAGAACTGGGTGCGCTCGAAGGCGGCGATGGCGGCGGCCAGGTCGTCGTAGTTCACCTCGCGGCCGAACACCTTCTTGAACTCGGCCGAGTACTCGGGGATGGCGCGCACCTTGGTCACCACCGCCTCGGGCGAGGGCATGCCCATCTCGCGCGGGTTGAGGATGGGCAGCTTGGCCTGATCCTCCAGCGTGCCCGCGCGCCCGTCCCAGAACTGGGTGGCGTTGAACATGGCGTTGAGCACGGTGGGGCTGTTGCGCGTCACCTGCTGGTTCTTGATGCCGGTGGACAGCGCCTTGCCGTCCACGAAGCCCTTGGTCGGCTCGTGACAGGTGGCACAGGAGACGGTGTCGTCCGCCGACAGCCGCTTCTCGTTGAAGAGCTTCTCTCCGAGCGCCACCTTCTCGGGCGTGGGCTCGGCGCCCGCAGGCACCGAGAGCTTCCACAGCGTGGGAGAGACTCCTAGCGGAAGCTTCGGCGGGGGAGCTGCGGCTCGCGGCGGTTCCGCCGCGTAACCCGCTCCGGCATACACCAGGACGGCGACCGTCCAGGCGACCGGGGACCTGAGACGCATGAACAACCTCCCGAGGCCGAGGCAATCCACGGGGAAAGCCCGTGGGGCCCCTGCCCATTGCCTCTTGCAGGCAAGCATCTCGCCCTACCCACCCGCCACGTCTGCGTGCCCACAGGGCGATTGCAATGTTTACAGAGAGTCACATGAGGAGGAAGCAATGATTGACCCGGAGAGGATTCGGGAGGGCATGACGGTGCGGGACCTGCAGGGCCGCAAGCTCGGGACGGTGGCGAATCTGGGTGCCACGCAATTCGAGCTGGAGCAGGGCATGCCCGCGAGGAGGGATTACGTCGTCACCCATCACGCGGTGGCGCGCATCGAAGGGGAGGACATCATCCTGAGCCCCGGCCACGGCGCGCACGTGCCGCCGGAAGAAGAGGGCTTTCCCCGGCGCTAGTGCGTGAAGGGCGGGTGGCGGGAGGCCCACCCCAGCAAGCCGGCCGCCGTGGAGGGCGCCAGGATGGCGGCTCCGATGACGAGCCAGTCGAGCGCGCCCTGGGCCCGAGGCACGTTGTAGGCCACGGCCTGCCAGGTCGTCAGGCAGGCATCCAGGGCGATGATGGCCGCGAGCAGCCCCGCCAGGCGGGAGCGCCAGCGGTGGACCAGCGCGAAGAGGGCGCCGGTGAGCCCCACGTCGAAGAGCACCCACGCCCACTGGATGGCGGGGGACGGGAAGCGGGGCGTGTTGACGGGCAGGGCCAGGAGCAGCGTCCAGGGAATGAGCAGCACGGCCAGCACGCGCACGAGCAGGTCCGCGCGGCGCAGCGCCGTGGTGAAGCCGAAGCGCACGAAGCTGCCCCGGGCGAAGGCTCGCAGCGCGTCGTACATGGGCCAGAGCCTGCCGCCCCGCTCGGGCCAGGCCAGGTAGAGCGGGTCCCACGTGTGGGGCCGCAGCTTCGCCTTGAAGGCGCGCAGCCCCTCGAAGTCATACAGCGCCCGGCCCCAGAGCCTCGCCAGGCGCAGCCAGAGCGACACGTCTCCCGAGAGGGGCGCCAATCCCAGCGTCACATAGCGCCGCCCCTCTTCCGCCGAGGCGCGCATCACCGCGTCCACCATCAACTCCACGGAGCCATTGGGCGCGCGCGCATCCCGCACCAGGTGCTGGAGCAGCCAGCCCTCCCGCGCGAAGACGGGGGCAGCGGACAGGAAGCAGACCACCTCGCCTTGAAGCTCGCCCACGAAGGCCTGGCGCTCCTCGGTGAAGGCATAGGGGGAGACCTGGACGAGGAACCCCATGGGAGCCATGCGCCGCGCGGCCAGCCACCGCGCCAGCAGCCGATCCACCGCCCGCCGCGTGGGGTGCTCCGGGTCCCGGAGCTCGTCCGCGGCCACCCTGCGCACGGTGACGCCGCGAGCCCGTGCCCGCCGGAGCTGCTCCCGCAGGCTGCGGCTGGAGCGCAGCGTCTCCTCCCAGCGACGTGGATCCCACACCGGCTGCTCGCCGATGGGCACCGCCTCGACGGGGGCGGCCTCGAGGAAGCGTCGCTCCGCGGCGAAGAAGCAGACTCGCCGGTTCTCGGCGCGTGCCGCCGCCTCGAAGCCGGCGACCACCTCGGCGAGGTGCTCGACCTGGGCGATGGGAGCGCCAGCCACCACCCAGGCGCCGCCCGTGTCCACGTACGCGACACAGGCCTCCAGCCGCTCGTCGAACCAGTAGCGAAAGCCCGGCTCGAGCACCTGGAAGGAGGTGGCGTTCCACCCGTGCCGCTTCAACAGCTGGAGCACCCGGTCGCGTTGCACCTGCGCGGAGGAGTCGGCCATGACGCGAAGCTCACGCGGGGTGCGGAACCCGGGGCTCTGGGGGCCGCTTCGCGCCTCCAATGCCCTGCTCCCGGCGGTGGGCCGCGTCCAGCCGGCGCTGGTGCGCCGCGAGCAGGTCGCTGCGCGTGAGGATGCCCACCACCCGCTCGGGTGCGTCGCGGCGCACCACGGGCAGCCGCCCCACGCCCTCGCGCACCATGTGGTCCGCCGCCTCGCGCAACGTGCTGTCCTCGAAGGCGACGGCCGGAGGACGGCGAATCAGCTCGCGCACCCGCCGCCCGCCCGGTTCCGCGCCGTCGAGCAAGTCCCTCCGGGTGACGACGCCCACGAGCCCACCGTTCGCGTCCAGCACCGGAAAGCCCTGGTGGCTGGTGCCGGGTACGCCCGAGGCGAGCCATGCGCGCACCGTCTCCAGGGACTCTTCCCCCAAGAGCGTCACCACGGACCGCAGCCCATGGTCCCGCACGAGGGCATGGGACAGGGCATCCACGGCGTACTCGGTGGGGACGCGCCCGCCTCGGCGGGCAATCTTCTCCGTCATGATGGAGTGGCGCATGAGCAACGTGGACACGAGGTAGGCCGCCGTACACCCGCCCAGCAGCGGTAGCAACCCCAGCGGCTGGCGCGTCGTCTCGAAGGCGAACACCACCGAGGCGAGCAGCGCCCGCGAGGCGCCCGCGAAGATGGCGGCCATGCCCACCAGCGCGGCGATGCGCACATCCATGCCGAGCCCCGGTGCCAGCCACACGAGCAGGGCCCCCAGCGCCGAGCCCAACCCGCCGCCGATGGTGAACAACGGCGCCAGCGTCCCGCCAGACGTGCCGCTGCCCAGCGCGATGGACCAGGAGAGGAACTTCATCAAGCAGAAGAAGAGCATCGCCGTGCCGACGAAGCGGCCGCTGAGGATGTCCTCGATGTTGGTGTAGCCCACGCCCAGCGTACGCGGGGCGAAGTAGCCCACCACGCCCACCACCACCCCGCCGAGCGCCGGCCACCACATCCAGTGCAGGGGGAGCTTCTCGAAGGCATCCTCGATGGCATACACCGCGCGCGTGGCGAACACCGAGGCCAGGCCCACCACCCCGCCCAGGAGGATGTAGCAGGCCAGCGCGGCGCCCCCGGGTTGCACCAGGTCCGGCATCGCGAAGGCCGGCTCGCCGCCCGTGAAGACAATGCGCACCCCGGTCGCCGTAGCGGTAGCCAGCGCCACGGGGATGACCGAGCGCGGGCGGTACTCGAACAGGAGCAACTCCACCGCGAGCAGCACCGCGGACACGGGCGCCCCGAACGTGGCCGCCATGCCCGCCGCGGCGCCGGCGGCCAGCAGCGCCTTGCGCTCGTCCGCGGTCACCTTCAGGAGCTGGCCCACGAACGAGCCCAACGCGCCGCCCGTGGCGATGATGGGGCCCTCGGCGCCAAAGGGGCCTCCGGTGCCGATGGCCACCGCCGCCGACAGCGGCTTGAGGAACGTCACGCGCGGCGGGATGCGGCTCTGGTTGAACAGCACCTGCTCCATCGCCTCGGGGATGCCGTGGCCGCGAATGGCTCGCGAGCCGTAGCGCGCCATCAACCCCACCAGGATGGCGCCCAGCACCGGTACGACGATGACCCAGGCCCCCAGGGTGTTGTCCGCCGGGGAGACGGGCGCGGCGGAGAAGCGGCCGAAGAAGGCGATGTTCGTGAAGAGGTGGATGATGGCGGTGAGCAGCTGCGCGACGAAGCCCGCGGCGATGGCCAGGAGGATGGCGACGCCGCTGATGAACACCACGCGGCGATCCACGGGCTCCAGGGCCTGGGGAGCGCTCACGCTCTCCAGCGCGGGTCCCATCGACGGGGCGACGGGGAGCACCTCACGAGACACGCCCTCCGCGACTTCGGAGATCTCAGGCTTCTTCATGGTTCCTTGTCCGCGGACGGCGCCCCGAGGGGAGCTCGTCTTCAAAGAAGAGGGTGGGAGCTTGCGTGTCGGCGCCAATCTCACGCACCAGCGCCTCGAGCCCTCGGGCGAGCGAGGCGCGCGTGGGGGGCTCCAGGCGCCGCAGCCCGGCGATGAGCTGGGCCTGCGCCATGGCGGGTGAGCGCCGCAGGAGCGCACGCCCGGCGGGCGAAAGGCGCACCTCCGCGCGCCGACCATCCGACGCCGAGGCCCGCCGGCGGACGAGCCCGCGCTCGATGAGCCGGCTCACGACGACGGAGACGGAGCTCTGGTGCGTGAGGGTGCGTTCGGCCAGCTCACCGATGGAGCAGGCCCCTGCATCCGCGAGCTGCTGGAGGACGAAGAGCTGGGCGCCACTGATGCCCACGAACCGCTCGGAGGCCCGGGCGGAGACGCGCAACAGGCGCACCACACGCCGGATGGAATCCATCACCACGCGGATGTCCTCCGCGCCCTCCGGGGTATTTATATGGGCTCCCATATATTTCTCCAGGCCGAGGGTAAAGGCCTGGGCCGCCTCTCGCAAGCGCTGAGTCGTCGACACGCGGGCGTGCCTCGCTTGCACCTGGAGCAAGCGACTTGAACCTCCAAGGCCAGCTCAGGCGAGGCTGGCCGCGGCGCGCGCCACCATGCCTCGCAGCCACCGGTGCGCCGGGTCATCGTCGTACCGCTCGTGCCACACCTGGAAGGCGCTGAAGGCAGGCAGGGCCAGGGGGGGCTTGAGCACCTGGAGCGGCCAGGCGCTGGCGAATTTCTCCACCATCCGGCGCGGGGCGGTCAGCACCAGCTCCGAGCGGACGATGACCAGCGGCGCGGCGAGGAAGTAGGGCACGCGCAGGGCGATGCGCCTCGAGCGCCCGATCTTGGTCAGCTCCCGGTCGACCACGCCCTCGCCCTCGCCGCTGGTGCTGATCAACAGATGGGGCAGGCGCAAGTATTGCTCGAACTCCAGCCGGCGCTTCACCTCCGGGTGCTGCGCGCGGACGACACAGGCGAACTCCTCCTGGAAGAGGCGCTGCTGGCGCAAGGCAGGGGCCTCCCCCACGAAGGCGCCGATGATGAGATCCACCTCGCCGCTCTCCAGCCGCTCGGGGGTCCGCCGCTCGTCCACGGGCCGCAGGTCCAGGTCCACGCGCGGCGCCTCTCGGCCCAGCAACTCCAGCAGCGGAGGAAGGAGCACGAAGGCGAAGTAGTCGCGCGCGGCGATGCTGAATCGGTGTGCGGTGGTGCGCGGCTCGAAGACGGGCTCCTCGCGCAGGGCGCGCTGAAGCTCCAGCAGCCCCCGGCGAATAGGAGCGGCCAACTGCTGCGCGCGGGGCGTGAGCACCATGCCGCCGCGCCCCCGGATGAGCAGCGCGTCACCGAACACCTCTCGGAGCTGGCGCAGCGTGTGGCTCAGGGCGGATTGGGTGACGCCCAGGCGGGTGGCCGCCCGGGTGACACTTCCCTCGGTGAGCAGCGCGTCCAAGGCCACCAGGAGGTTCAGGTTGACGCTGGAGAGATCCACCGCGGGGACGGCTCCAGGCGTTTCATGAAGCTTGCTCATGAGCCCATGAATACCATGCGATTGTCTCATACGGCTCGCGCCTCCATTGTTAGCCCCGTTGCTGCAACCCACTTCGGAGGAAGCCATGAGCATCGTCATCAATACCCCCAACGGAAACATCGGCCGGTCGCTCGCGGAGAAGCTGCTCGCGGCGGGCAAGAAGCTCACCCTGATCAGCCGCAACCCGGACAAGGTGGCGGACCTGGCGAAGCGCGGGGCCCGCGTGGTGGAGGGCTCCATCGACGACAAGGCGGTGCTGGAGCGCGCGCTGGCCGGAGCAGAGGCGCTGTTCTGGCTCACGCCGCCCGCGGCCCGGCCGGACTACCACACGTGGGCCATCGGCGCGGCGCGCACGGCGGCCGAGGTGGTGAAGGCCCAGAAGGTGGCGCGGGTCGTCGTCCTCTCCAGCATCGGCGCGCAGAGCGGTCCGGGCACCGGCCCCGTGGGCGCGATGCGGGACGTGGAGGAAGCCTTCAAGGCCGCCACCCCGCATTTCACCAGTCTGCGGGCGGGCTTCTTCATGGAGAACCTGCTGCGCAACACGGACACCATCGCCAAGGCGGGGGCCATCTTCATGGCCATGACCGCGAACAAGCGTTTCCCGCTGGTGAGCACCTCGGACATCGGGGCGAAGGCCGCCGAGGTGCTGCTCGACCCGAAGTGGACGGGCCACCGCAACCTGGGTGTCCATGGCCCGGCGGATTTCACCCAACTCGAGGTGGCGGAGATCCTCTCCCAGGAGCTGGGTCGACCGGTCCGCTACAATGAGGTGACCGTGGAGCAGGCCCGCCAGGGCATGCTCGGAGCGGGCATGCCGGCCTTCCTGGTGGACATCTTCGCGGAGATGTACGCGGCCATCCCGTCCGGCCGCATGGACCCCGCCGAGCCCCGCAGCCCGGAGACCACCACGCCGACGACGCTGGCGCAGTTCGCCCGCGAGGTCATCAAGCCGGCGGTGGCGCGGGCGAGCGCGTAGCAGACGCTCCCGCCGGGGAGGAGCGGACGCGGGAGGCGGCTCTCGGGTACGCTCGGGGGCCCGTGCTCCCGCTCACGCTCCTGCTCCTGACCGCCGCCCCCGACGCGCCCACGCGCGTTCCCACCTCCGTGGTGCTCGCGCAGACGCGCACCGAGGACGCGCGGGCCCCGCTGGAGCGCGCGCGCAAGCTCGCCGAGGAGCTGCGGTACGAGGAGGCGGCGGTGGAATACCAGCGCTACCTCGGATTGGAAGGGCGCCCGGCCGCCGAGCGCGCCCAAGCCCTGCTGGAGCTGGGCTACATCCACCTGTTGCTGGAGGACGAGACGAACGCGGAGCTGCGCACCGCGGAGGCGCTGGAGCAGGACGCGTGGATCCGCGCTCCGGCCAACGCGCCACCCCAGCAGGTGGAGCTGCTGGAGCGGGTGCGCGCGCAGCTGGCGGCCCGACCGAAGCTGGCGGTGCTGCCACGCGAGGGGAACATCGAGCCCCGGCGGGTGCGCGCCTCCTTGAAGGACCCGCAGGGCAAAACGAGCGAGGTGCTGCTGCGCCACGCCACCGCTCCGGACGGCCCGTACCGCGCCGCGCGGATGGCGTGTGAAGGCGACACGTGCGAGGGCGAGCTGCCCACGCCGGGCAACACCACGGACTTCACGGCCTGGTACTTCGTGGAGGCGCTGGACGCGCAGGGCAACACGCTGGCGCGGGCGGCCACCCCGCGCGCCCCGCTGCAGCTGTCCGTCATCGAGCAGCGCGCCTGGTACGAGAGCCCGTGGGTGTACGCCGGGGGCGCGGCGGTGCTGGTGGGCGCGGCGGCGGTCTTCTTCGTGGCGTCCGACCCGGGCTGAGCCCCCGAGGCCCCCCGCGGCCCAGGGCCATCCGCCCACCGTCTGACAGCTCCCACAACGGACACGTACAACCCCTCGCGTCGCGGCTAGAGTCGCCGCCCTATGGCACACGCGACCGACGACAAGAACTTCCGCCTCTCCCGCGACGTCCTCCCCCGCCGCTATGTGTCCACGGTGACGCTCAACATGGACGAGCGCACCTTCTCCGGCTCGCAGACGATCGAGCTGGAGGTGGCCTCGCCCACGAACGAGATCATCCTCCACGGCATCTCGCTGCAGCTGAGCAAGGTGGCCTTCCGCGCGGGGAGCCAGCAGCGCACGCCGGTCTCCATCCAGCCCATGGCCCAGAGCGAGACGGTGGTGCTGCGCTTCGACGCGCCCCTGCCCACCGGCGCGGCGGCGCTGGATGTGGAGTGGACGGGCCTGTTCACGACGGGCCTGCGCGGCCTGTACCTGGCGGGCAAGGTGGCGGCCACCCAGTTCGAGGCGGCGGACGCGCGGCGCCTCTTCCCCTGCTTCGATGAGCCTGCCTTCAAGGCGCGCTGGGCCATCACGGTGCGCGTACCCACGCAGCCGGGGCTGGTGGCGCTGGGCAACGGCGCCATCGTCTCGGACACCACCGAGGGCAACCTGCGCACGGTGAAGTTCCAGGAGATGGACGTGCTCAGCTCGTACCTGATCGCCCTGGTGGTGGGCCCGCTGGTGGGCACGCCGGAGGAGCAGGTGAACGGGGTGCCAGTGCGCACGTGGGCGCTGCCGGAGAAGGCGCACCTGACGCGCTTCGGGCAGGACGCGGCGCTGGCGGCGCTGCCTCGGCTGCAGGAGTACTTCGGGCTGCCGTATGCGTACGGCAAGGTGGATCAGGTGGGCATCCCGGACTTCGAGGCGGGAGCCATGGAGAACGCGGGCCTCATCACCTACCGCGAGGTCGCGCTGCTGTTGGATCCGGCCACCGCCCCGCTGTCGGTGCAGAAGCGGGTGGCGGAGGTGGTGACGCACGAGCTGGCGCACCAGTGGTTCGGCAACTGGGTGACGATGGTGTGGTGGGACGACCTGTGGCTCAACGAGGCGTTCGCCACGTGGATGGCCTACAAGATTGTCGACAGCTGGCGGCCGGACTGGCGCGTGTGGCTGGACTTCGATGCGGGCAAGGCGGCGGCGCTGCACCTGGACGCGCTGAAGTCCACGCACCCCATCCGAGGCGAGGTGCGCAACGCGGGCGAGGCGGGCGAGAGCTTCGACCTCATCACCTATGAGAAGGGCGGCGCGGTGCTGCGGATGATCGAGGGCTTCCTCGGCGAGGGCCCGTTCCGCGAGGGCATTCGCCAGTACATGCGCACGCACGCGCGAGGCAACGCGGTGGCCGATGACCTGTGGGGAGCGCTGGGAGCGGCCTCCAAGCAACCGGTGGTGGAGCTGGCCAACGCGTGGATCGGCCAGAGCGGCTACCCGGTGCTGGCGGTGAAGCAGGAGGGCCGGCAGGTGACGCTGAGCCAGCGGCGCTTCTACTCGGAGCCGGGAGTGACGAGCGGTGAGCGCTGGCCGGTGCCGGTGGTGCTGCGCTTCGAGGACGGAGACGGGGTGCGCGAGCAGCGCTTCCTGCTGCGCGAGGAGCGGGCCACGGTGCTGCTGGAGGGCAGCGGCGAGGTGCGGTGGCTGTGCGCGAACGCGGGCTCCACGGGGTTCTACCGGGTGGCGTATGAGGGGACGGCGCTGGAGAAGCTGGCGTCGAACCTGAAGGCGCTGGCGCCCTCGGAGCGCATCGCGCTGCTGGCGGACCGGTGGGCGCTGATGCGCGCGGGGCAGGCCTCGGCGGCGGAGTTCCTGGACCTGGCCAGCCGCTTCGGGGGCGAGGAGGACGACGCGGTCCTGGAGGAGCTGGTGGGCCGGCTGGGGTACGTGGAGCTGCGGCTGGTGGAGGGAGAGCACCAGGAGCGCTTCCGCCGCTGGGTGGAGAAGCTGCTGGCGCCGGGGCTGACGAAGCTGGGCTGGGATTCGGCGGCGGGCGAGAACGACCGGGTGAAGCTGCGGCGCGCGGCGCTGGTGCGAGCGGTGGGCTCGCTGGCGCGCAGCGGGCAGACGGTGGCGGAGGCCCGGCCGCGGGTGATGAAGGTGCTCGGCGGGGACAAGGCGGCGCTGGAGCCGAACCTGCTGGACAGCGCGGTGTACATGGCGGCGCGGGCGGGAGACTCGGCGCTGTTCGACCTGCTGCTGGAGAAGATGAAGACGGATCCGGATCCGGCGACGCAGCGGCGCTACCTGACAGCGCTGGCCTCGTTCGAGGACCCGGCGCTCACGAAGCGGGGGCAGGAGCTGTTCTTCACGGATGCGGTGAAGATGCAGGACGTGACCATCTACCTGGGCTCGCTGCTGAACAACCGGACGGGGCGGGACGCGTGGTGGCAGGTGGTGCAGCAGCGCTGGAAGGACGTGGTGGCGCGCACGGGCGGAGCGCCCATGTTGCTGCGGCGGGTGGTGGAGGCGCTCGGCTCACTGCTGAACCGCAAGCAGCTCGAGGAGGCCAAGGCGCTGCTCCAGGCCCACCCGGTGACCGAGGCACAGCAGGCGATGGCGCAGACGCTGGAGCGGCTCAGCCAGGACGTGGAGCTGCGCGAGCGCGCGGGCCCGGACGTCGTCTCCTGGCTCAAGCGCCAGCCGTGATCCTTTTCAAGCGCGCACATGCTGGATGAACCCAAGCTGTGGGGGCCTGTGCTGATGACAGCGGTAGCTTGGGTTCTCTCAGGCTGCCAAGCCGTGAAAGCAGAGGCTCGACTCGAGAACATTGCGCTCGCCCACACAGAGCGGCCTCAGCTTCTGGCAGACCCAGGGCCCAGTGGCTGCCAGACGACTTACGATTGTTGCCTCAAACGGAACCCAACGACTCCAGAGGCATGTGGCGGAAGCCTCGCACCTCCCTCGGGAACACGGCCTCGGCAGCACCCAACCCCGCCTCTGCCACCCGGGACAGCAGAAGAGGTGAAACGCAAGCGACCTACGAATCTGAATCGCTGCCTCGACTCCTGTGCCGCAGGGGGGCAGGTGCTCATCGACTTCTGCAACGACATTGTCGCCCCTGAAGTACGCGCCGCTTGCTTCTCGAAGCTCAACGAAAGCGAGGAGAGCTGCCGGAACTTCTGCTTCAATTATTTCGGCGGTTGAGAGGCCCCACTTCATGTCCATGCACACAAGGCTTCCGCGCGGCACCGAGCCCTCCGGTCCCACCGTGGCGGAGCGTCGATTCGAACTCCCCGACTCTCCCGGCCGGCATGCCGTCATTCGGGTTCGGAAACCGACCCGGGACCCACGAACCGGTAACTACAGGTGCAGCGTGGAATGGATACGTCCCGAGGAGCGCGAGCTTTTCGAGCTATGGGGAATCGACTCGGCACAAGCACTCCAACTTGCCCTGCGCGCAGCCGGTGACCTGGTGAATGCCGCGGCGGAAAAGCTTCGCTGGGTCGGAGGCGAGGCAGGATACCTGGGATTCCCCAAGACCTATCCAGAGCACCTTCCCAAAGTGCTTCTCCAGAAGTTGGAGCGCTTGATCGATCGCGAGCTCTCCGCCCACACACAGAAGCTGGCAGCGGCGCACAAGCAGCACCAGCGCCAGCGCCCACCACCGCCAGCACGAACCAAGCGCCCCACCCGCGCCACATAGGAACGAGTTATCCACGTATTTTTGCTAAAACTGCTTTCCTCTTGCTGTGAGGAACGATCCCCTCTTGCTCAAGGAAGGCATCCATGCGCGCTGTTCATCGGAAGTGGTTCATCGGTAAGTCCTCGCCGAGCCCCGTCCCGACACGGAGCTGCCCCGTCCTTGGCCGCACGGAGGGAGAGGTGGTCAGCCCTGGGCCTTCGGCAGCGTGACGGTGCCCGGGTTCTCGATGGCAGCGAGCGCA